>JABFRG010000455.1 GCA_013141295.1 Polyangiaceae bacterium | reverse complement strand
GTTGGGGGGCGGGGACTCGGGAGAGGTCGTGACCGCTGTGTGCATGGTGCACCCACCGAGCGCGGCGCCGATGGCGGTGGTGCCCTGGTCGGCGGCACCGAAGAAATCGTCCGCCTTCATCCGCGGCGAGACCTTCTCGCGCAGGATGTCCTTGCTCTGGATGTCGGTGAGGCTGCCGCCCACGCCCTTGCCGGTCTCGATGCGCACCTTGCGCTCGTTGGGCGCGAGGACGAGGAGGACCCCGCTGTCCTTCTTGGCCTCGCCGATCTTCCAGACGTTGAAGGTCTCGTAGGCCACGTCCTCGATGGTGTTGCCCTCGAGGGAGGCGGCCAGGAACACCGCCACGTGGTTGCCGGAGCACTTTCGGTAGTCCGCGAGCTTCTCATCGAGCGACGCTATCTGCGCCGGGGTGAGCTTCTGCGCCGAATCCGTGACGTGCCCCGCGATGGGGGGTGGCCGATACGGGGCGGCCCACGCTGTCGACGTCAGGAGCAGCGCCACGAATCCGAGGAAGAACGCGTACCAGCGGTGGCTCATCGACGAAGAGCGTACCACCATCCGCCGTGCGCTGCGCCCAGCGCACCCAACGAGGGTGCTCCGATTCCGAGGTGCACCCCTTCCGGGTGCGTGTTAACTCCACGCATGCGCTTTTCTTCTCCTTCGCTCTTCCTCTTTCTGTCCACGGCCATCGTCGCCGCATGCAGCGGCGGCGACGCAGCGGTGCAGGCGCCCGGCACCGACGCGGGCAACGCTCCGCAAGACGGCGGCGTCCGAGACGGCAATGCGGTTCCCGATGCGTCGTCGGGCCCGCCGGAGGTGATCTTTCCCCGCACCGGCATCATCGCCGAGGAGCTGGGCGTGCTGGTGAACGACGCCGACCCCCTCTCGGTCTCCATCGCCGCCTACTACGTGGCCGCGCGGAAGATTCCGGCGGCCAACGTGGTGCACCTGACGCTCACCAGCACCGGCAACACCATGCCCAAGGCCGAGTTCGATCCGCTCAAGGCGCAGGTCGATGCCGCGCTCGCTACCACCAAGGCCGAAGCCCTGGCGATCACCTGGACCAAGCCCTTCGCCGTCGACAACATGTCGGTGACCAGCGCGTTCGGCATGGGATACCGCGCCATCGGCGACACCTGCAACGACCCGGCCTCGCAGTACGGCTCGGTGAACCCGTACACCAAGAAGCGCGCCACGACCCACCCGTTCACCGATCTGGCCTTTCGCCCGGCCATGACCATTCCCGCCACCACCATGGAGCAGGCCAAGGCGCTCATCGACCGCGGGGTCGCCTCGGACGACACCTGGCCCGGTGGCTCGGCGTACCTGATGAACACCAGCGACCAGACGCGCAGCGCCCGCTGCATCGTCAACACCGGCTTCGGCTGGACCAACGAGTGTCAGACCTTCTTGAACACCTGGGACCCGGTGGGCTCGGGCATCGGGGCCGACATCGTGAAGGCCGACTTCATCGAGAAGAAGACCGACGTACTCTTCTACGTGCAGGGGCTGGCCAGCGTGGCCAACATCGCTTCCAACACGTTCCTCCCCGGCGCGGTGGCCGATCACCTCACCTCGTACGGCGGGCAGATTCCCACCTCGGGGCAGATGAGCGCGTTCGAGTTCATCAAGGGCGGCGCCACCGGCAGCTTCGGCACCGTGGTGGAGCCATGCGCCTATCAGCAGAAGTTCCCCGACCCCTCGGTGCTCATCCCTTCGTACTTCGGGGGGAGCACGCTCATCGAGGCCTACTGGCGGTCGGTGCTATGGCCGGCGGAGGGGATCTTCATCGGCGAGCCCTTGGCCCGTCCCTTCGGCGGCGGCTTCCGCTCGCGCTTCGAAGGTGGGGCCCTCACCATCGAGACCACCGCCCTGGTGCCGGGTCACAAGTACGTCATCGAGGCGGCCGACTCGGACGCCGGCCCCTTCACCACCGTGCTCGCCGACCTGAGCGTGCCCAAGTATCAGCGCGCCAAGTTCACGGTGCCCGAAGCGCGCCGGCACACCTATCGCTTCCGCGAGTAGCGACCCTGCATGGGGCACAACGCGGCACTGCGCCCTCTCGCCTCGCCTCAGCGCGGTCGGGGTCGGCCTCCCACGGCCGACTTCTTCGCGGCATCCGTGTTGCAGCGCTCGCGTCGCGAAAGAGGTGAAGTCATGGTGCAGGAGAGCGAAGGGCGGATGGGGCAGTGGGTGCGCGGTGCGGTGGCGGTGGGCGGAACGCTGACCGCGCTGGGAACGCTCGCGCGGTACACCGACGTCTTTCGCCGCCGGAAGACGCCCATGGAGCGCGCCGCCGAGGTGCTGCTCTCGCCGCCGGTGCTCCTGGGAGCCGGTGCGCTCTTGGGCTTCGGCATCTTCCGCTGGCAGCTGGCGCGCCTCTTCTCGGAGCAGCCGGACTACGAGGTGGAGCGCCGCATCGGCAACCTGGAGATCCGTCGATATGCCCCGCAGGTGGTGGCCGAGACCAAGGTGCACGCCGCGAGCTTCCGCGAGGGCCTGAACAAGGGCTTCCGCCTGCTCGCCGGGTACATCTTCGGCAAGAACATGGATAGTACACGTATCGCTATGACTGCGCCGGTGAGCCAGGAGCACGAGGGCACCAAGATATCCATGACCGCGCCGGTCTCCTTCGCGCCCTCGTCGCTCGCCGGCGAGAGCGGTTGGGTCATGCGCTTCGTGATGCCGAAGAAGTGGACGCTGGGTTCCCTGCCGGCGCCCCTCGACGAGCGCGTTCACCTGCGCCAGCTCCCGGAACGTCGCGTGGCTGCGCTGCGTTGGTCCGGCACCTTCGACGCCGACAAGAACGCGCGCATGCAGGAAGAGCTCCTCACGCGCCTTCGCGCCGAAGGGCTGCGGCCGGAAGGTGAGCCGCTGTTCGCTGGCTACGACGCGCCTTCCACGCTTCCCTTCCTCCGTCGCAACGAAGCTTGGGTCGAGCTCGCGCCCTGACCGTCGGCGTTTACTCGATGGCTTTGGCCGCGGCTTCGGCGGCGGCCTTGGCGGAAGCTTCTTTGCGCTCGCTGAAGCGCTCGCTCAGGTACGGCTCGTGGTCGCGCAGGAGCACGGTGAACTTGAATAGCTCCTCCATGACGTCGACTACCCGGTCGCGGTAGGGCGAGTCTTTCATGCGGCCGTCCTCTTCGAACTGCTCGTAGGCCTTGGCCACCGACGACTGGTTCGGGATGGTGAACATGCGCATCCAGCGCCCGAGGATGCGGAGCGCGTTCACCGCGTTGAACGACTGCGAACCCCCGCTCACCTGCATGACCGCCAGGGTGCGACCCTGCGTCGGGCGAACCGCGCCCACCGCCAGTGGAATCCAGTCGATCTGGTTCTTGAGTACGCCGGTGACGGCGCCGTGTCGCTCCGGCGATGACCACACTTGGCCCTCGGACCATGCGCTCAGGCCGCGGAGCTCCGCCACCTTCGGGTGATCGGCGGGGACGCTGTCGACCATGGGCAGGTCGGTGGGGTCGAAGAAGCGGGTCTCGGCGCCCATGGCCTCGATGATGCGCGCGGCCTCTTCCGCCAGCAGCCGGCTGTAGGATCGCTTGCGCAGGGATCCGTAGAGAAAGAGGATCCGCGGCGGGTGCGTGGAGGGCACCAGCGCCGGAAGGGGAATGGGCAGGTGAGTGGGATCTTTCATGCGGCGATCGACGCCGTTTCTATCGAAAGGACGCACGCTTTGCACCGCTATTTGGCTGCCACGCAGTCCCCCCGCCGCCGGACCTCGGTGCTACCATTGCCCCATCATGCCGAAGACCATTCCCGCCATCGAACGGTACATGACGAAGAGCCCCTACTCGATCGGGACCCACGATCCGCTTTCCAAGGCCCACTCGCTCATGCACGAGCACGGCATCCGTCACCTGCCGGTGCTGCACGGCGCGGAGCTGGTGGGGGTGGTTTCGGATCGCGACCTTCACCTCGTGGAGTCGCTCACCGAGGTCGACCCCTCCAAGGTCACGGTGGAAGAAGCCATGACCACCATCGTGTACGCGGTGGCGCCCAGCACGCCCCTGGACGAGGTGGTCGGCACCATGGCCACCAAGAAGTGCGGGTCGGCGGTGGTCATGGAAGCGGGCAAGGTGGTCGGCATCTTCACCACCATCGATCTCTGCAAGGCGTTCGCCGAGCACCTGCACGGGCACAAGCACTGAGCGTTGCTCAGGGCATGGGGCGTTCGTACCGAAGGCGTCGGGCCAAGGGCTCCACCACCTCGCGCCCCCGCAGCGCCTCGACCCAGCGGGCAGGAATGCCGTCGAACCCGTAACGGATGCCGGCGATGCCGCCGGCCACGCAGGCGGTCGTATCGGTGTCGCGGCCGAGGGCGATGGCGCCGCGCACCACGCCTTCGTAGCTGGTCTCCGTGCGCAGGAGCATGAGCGCGCTGCGCAGGGTGTCGACCACGTAGGGCGTGCCGGTGCCGGTGGGGGCCTCGTGCGGGCGAACGTGCTGGTCGAGCACGTCGAGCCACGAGGGTTCGCTCTTGCCGATGTCGCGAAAGGTCGCGACCGCGTCGGCGAAGGTGTCGTGATCGTCATCGTTTTCCAGCTCGCGGCGGGCCCAGAGGCAGTACACGGCGCAGCACACCAGCGATCGCGCGTGGCCGTGCGTAGGGCGCGATTGGTCCATGGCGTCGCGCACCAGCTCCGCGTCGCTGCCTCGATGCCAGAGCGGCAGCGGTAGCACCCGCATGAGCGAGCCGTTGCCGTTCTCGGCCTCGGTGGCGGGCCCCGCCTTCTCCGGCGCCACGCCGGCTTCGAGGGCACGAATCGCGCGCGAGGTCTGGCTTCCGATGCCGAAGGCTCGTCCGTCCACCGTGTGATAGCCCTCGCGCAGCCACGCCCGCAGGCGTCTCGCGAGGTCGGCCACGTCCACGCCCTGGCCGTCGCAGGACGCATCGAGGAGCGACGAGAGCAGACACAACGCCTGCGCGCCGTCGTCGGACCAAGTCCCCGGGAGCACGTCCGGATGCGAGCGCGCGAAGTCCGGCGGAGGCACCATGTCGATGGCCTCCCGCGGAGGCATGGCGTCGCGGGGCTGCGACTCGTACGGCACCCCCAGCGCGTCTCCCACCAGGAGACCGTACAGGCCGCCGCGCACCCGATCTTCGAAGCAGACGTAGGCGCTCACCGATGCAGCGTAGCAGCCTATCGCCGGCGCCGGTGGGTGCGATACGCTGAGCCCTTGCGCCCTCTCTCGCGTTTCTTCTCATCCGTCGTCGTCGCCTCGATACTGAGCCTGGCCGCCGCGCAGGCGGCTGCCGACGTGCCTGCCGTCGACGTGCCCGCCTCTCCGGGGCCCGACGCGCAGGGGGCCGATGCTGGGGCAAGCGCTCCCACTCCACCGCCGGCACCGCCGGTACCGTCGGCACCGCCGCAGGAGAAGCCCGAGCCCGAGGCGCCGGCGAAGTCGAGCGGGCAGCTATGGCCGTCGTTCGTGCTCGAGCCGGGGGCCGGCGTGGTGGTCGCGCCGCGGGTGCTGGGGGCCGGCATGTTCGGCTTCAGCGCGGGGATCGTGTATCTCTCCTCGAGGCGGCAGGGCGACGACGAAGTGCACTCGCTCTTGGCAGCGCATGTAGGATACACGTTCGCCCCCCGCGCCAACCGCGCCGAGCTCACGCTCTCGGCGGGCCGCAGCCTGGCCGGCTACTTCGTGCTCGCCCTGCGCGGAGGCCCCACCGTCGACACCGACGGGAACTTCGGGTTCCGCGCGGGGGTTCGCGGCTCGGCCCTCCATCTGGTGGGGCTCGAGCTCCTGGTGCATCACGGCTTCGTCGCGGGCGCCCCGGAGACCAGCCTGCTGGCGGCGTTCTCCATCGATCTGGTGCCGGCGGCGGGGGTGTTCCTCCTGGCCCAGGCGCTGGGTGGCCTCTTCAAGTAGGGGCCGTCGCACCCGTAGCGTCGCGCCGTAGCGAGGCGAACACGGCGGCGATGTCGTCGAAGAAGGCGGCGTCGTAGGGCGGGCCGTCCGGGTAGCTCGTGCGCACGTACGTCGTCAGCGCTTCGTCCCAGTCGATGAAGCGGCGCACCAGATCGTCGTGCACCGCGCGGGCGGTCTGGACCTCGGCGCTGGCGCCCGCGCGCTCTCCCTCCAGGTACACGTCCTCGCACACGTAGTAGTTGCAGGTGGCGGGGCGCTGCGTCGCCGCGATGGTGCATCCGCGACCGCCCTCGTGGAACACGCACTTGGCCACCCGGGGGGCGCCGCGCTCGGCGGTGAGCCGCATCTTCACGCGACGAAGCGAGAGGCCCTCCGCGAAGGGAACCAGGCTCCCAGCGGCGATCTCTCGCAGGAGCCAGTCACGACCTCCGTGCTGCACGACGCGCGCGATGTCGGCCCAGGCGTAGCGGGGAGGCGCGACGCAGCAACCGGCAGCCGCGTGCGGACAGGAGGCGCACAGCGGCGACGCGATGTGCGAATCGGGCCCGGCGATGGTCAAGCGGAACATGGCGCCCCCGTTAAAGGAGCAATCGCCGCCCGGCGCAAGTGCGCGCGTTGGACAACCGAAGGAGGAAAACGTCGCGAGGCGCGTCGCTTTCGCGCGCGCCTCGACGGGACCGGAAGCGGGTGCGGTTCAGAACTCTTCGTAGC
>JABFRG010000695.1 GCA_013141295.1 Polyangiaceae bacterium | reverse complement strand
ACCCTGGTGAGCGTCTTGCCTTCGGCATCGATGGTGTACTCGTTGCGGCGCGAGCCGTCGTCGCCCACGAACTCTTGCACCAGCTTGGTGCCCACCCATCGCTGCGTGGTGCGGTAGGTGTTGCCGTCCGCGGCCTTGTAGGAGATGGCGTCGCCGTTCTCGGGGCTGACGATGGTAGGGTTCCCCGGCGATCGTGACTCCACCTTGTGGTCGTGGAAGCCGAACGAGAAGGTGGGCATGAGCGCGGTGGCGGAGCGGAGCTTGCTGCGCGCGATGCCCTTGATGGCGAAGAACATGCCGTCGATGGCGTGGTCGATGCCGGCCTCGATGCCCTGCTTCTCCTTCTCGCCACCGACGAACTGGAATGTCCCGGTGAAAGCGGTGCGCGTGGCATCGGTGGCTTCGGTGGTCTCGGCGTGCGCGGAAGGTGCGGCGAGGACTACCGGAGTCAGCGCCAGCGCCGAGAGCATCAACCATCGCGACAAGCGGGAGCGGGACATCACGAGCACCTCCTTGTACCTACCTTGGATGCGGCGGGTGCGCCACGGTTCCGGAGGCGCTCGGCGGTCCCCTTGCCCGGATTATTCATGGTTCCGGGGCTGCATGTCACGATGCATCGGGAAGTCTCGGGCGTACGGCGGTTCTCGACCCTGCGAAGGAACAACAGTCCGTCTCGGGTCTGCGATCCGGCGTGCGCCCATCCTTCCCGCGCCTCGTGCCATTCGCCAACCGGCCCATGAGTAATCCGGGCTAGTGCGTCGAGGTGGCGCGGACGGTGCGCGCCAGCGGATCCCAGGTTCGCAGGTGCGCCTTGGGGCCGGTCTCGTCGATGTGGATCACCACATGGGTTCGTGCGGCGCGGGCAGGGGTCTCCATGGGCGCCGCGCCCTCGACCGGTTCTTCCTCGGCCCAGGAGCCGAGGTTGATGTACGTGGCGTCGCCGGCGGGCCGCTCCACGGGCACGTGCGTGTGGCCCATGACCACGAAGGCCGCCGGAAAGAGCCGCGAGAGCTGGGCCGCGCGCTCCACCATGGTGGCCGCCGGATCGACCGTGCGCCGCCGGGAGAGCTGCCGGTGGACGAGGACCCAGGCCGCGAGCACCGCGGTGAGCGCGAAGAGCACGATGGGGTAGAAGCTGGCGGCGATGGCCACCGCCGCGATGGCGAGGATGCCGCCGATGGTGAGCGCCATGCGGTCGAGGAGCAAGCTCGCCATGATGCCGGACACGGTGCTGGTGATGGGCAACGCCTGGAGCGAGAGCAGCTTCTTGAGGCGCTTCTTGCCGACGCGCGTGACGCGAGCGAGCTTGCCGATGCGCTTCTCGTGCTCTGCCCGCAGCCGCTGGGAGGCCTGGGAGAGGTGGGCGGTGCGCAGCCGGAAGAGCTCGATGATGGCGCGGACGAAGCGCACACCCAGGCGCACCATACCGGAGATGCCCAGCTGCACGCCGAAGGCCACGTAGTGCGCCATGCCGAAGCGTTCGTGCCCGTGCTCGGTCATGCCGCGGGTGGGGCGCACCACGTATCGAAGGAGCACGTCGCTGAAGCCGCGGGCCACGCGGCGCGGATCGAGCGGCGAGAGCGGCGCCATGACGTGCGCCGTGGAGCAGAAGGGATCGTACTGATGCCCGTGCTCGATGTAGGCAACACCGTCGCGGTAGAAGAACCAGGGCTGGAACTCGATGCGCGACAGGAACGCCTGGCGGTCGACGGGGCCCGCCGCCTCCGCGTGACGCACCAGGATGTCGCGGAAGTCTTCCTTCACGCCGTCCCAGTGGAGCTCGATGTCGTGGTTGCCGTGGATGAGCGTGAGCGCGTGACCGCCGGCCACGAAGGCCGCAAGCTCGGCGAAGACCGCGGCGTGGCGAATGGCGACCCGGCGCAGCTTCTCGCGGGAGTGGTCCTCGCCGCTGCCCAGGCCGTGGGCGCGCTCCTCGTCGTTGAGCGGCGTGGCGAGGGCACCCTCGCTGGTGATGCTCATGCCGATGAAGTCGATGAAGTCGCCGGCGATGACCACGCGCCAGAGGCCGTTGGGCGCCGGCTCGTTGCGGTAATGGGCGAGCAGCGAGATGAGGTCGGCGTCGATGGACGAGGTGCGCCGGAGGGTGACCGGCCCGCAGTCGTTCAGATCGCTCCCGAGATGCACGTCCGAGAAGACGAGCAGGCTTTCTTGGCTCTTGGGGGACTTCACCACCTTTCCAAGGTGGGGCCGCCCCCGCAGCTCGACCATCACCGTTCCGTCATGAAGCGCGGAGGGCTTCCACCGCCCGCACCAGCTCGGAAAAGGCGAGGGGTGTGAGCGCACCCCAGGCCACCGCGCTTCCCTCGCGGGTGGCGAGCGATGTGGCTCCCGTGGTCTGTTCACCTTCGCTTCGAAGATCCTGGATCTCGAAGCCCGGCTCCAGCGGGAGGCGCGCCACCACCTCGGTACCCTCGGTGGTGCGCAGTGTGCGGATGAAGGCGACCACGTAGCCTGCGTCTTCCCGGCGAAAGCCTCGCGATTCGAGGATGCCGAGCGCTCTTCGGGCGGCGACCCGGATGCCTCCGGTGCGTTCGAGCTTCTCGGTACCGGTCTCCGCCGCGGTGCGCCGGAACACGGTGCGCCCCAGCTGCTCGAACGGTTGGAGGATGGTGTAGTCCGCGAAGAGCGTGGCCCACGCGTCGAGCGCGTCGATCGCCGGATGCGCGAGGCGAACCCGTGCATGTTCGGGAAGGGAGAAGGTGCGGTCTTCCACATCGGCCAAGGAGCCATCTTCCGCAACGCGGAACGTGTTGTCCGCGCTGGCCGACGTCGTCGCTACCCACACCAGACGCTTGGCGAGGTGCCCGAGGAGCGGATGGCGCGCCAGGCGTGCCTCGAAGTCCGCGGCGTTCCAGGAGCGCGCGTCGCCCATGGCCCGTTCGAGGCGCTGTCGTTGGCGATCGGCGATGGCCTCGAGATCGGCGCGGAGGGCATCGAAGCGTTCCCGTGCGGCCTTGGCGGCCTCTGCGTCGTCGGTCTTGGTGGGGCGCGGCGGGGTCGTGCTCGGCGGGCCGAGTGCGCCGCTCGGGAGCCGCTCGGAGACTCTTGGGCGGAGCGTCTCGTCGAGAGAGACCCGGAACTGTCGCGGGCCGTACGAGAGCGTGACGGTGCCGTCGGCGTCGAGGCCGAGGTCGGGCACCGTGCGGTCGCCCAGCTCGTCTTGGGTCAGGCCGCGGGCATCGGCTGCGCCGCGCACGAGCTCCGTCGCCAGCGTGCGCAAGGCGTCGAAGCGCGTGGTCTCGGCGATATGTGCAAGATGCATGAGGGGTGCGTCTTCGCCCAGGGCCGCGAGGGTTCCGCAGGCTCGCTTGGCCTTCTCCTGATTCTTCCGGGCCCACTCCCGGGCCAGCGCGGAAATGCGTCGCTCGCTCGCGATCGAAGGGAGATGCACGATGGCCGCGAGCATCCAGTCGTGGCGGCCGGGCGCATCTCCAAGGACCCACTGCTCGAGGAGCTCGAGGCCGAAGTCGCCCAACGATTCCGCCGTGCATGCCTGGCGCACCAACGCGATACCCGGATAGGGCGGGTCGGCCGGAGAGATCTGCAGCATCTCCACGAGCGCGGCCCGGGCGTCGTCGTCGAGATGACCGCCGGAGACGAGTGCCACCGGGGGAAGCTCGGCGAGCCTCAGGAACGGTGGTGGCTTCGGCGCCGCCACGTCGATGGCCAGTGGGTCGCGGTCGAGGAGCGCCTCGACGGCCGCGGAGGTCGGATCCCCGTATCGTGCGGCGGCTGCGCGCACCTGGGGCCGGTGGCCGGAGAGCGCGAGGAAGCGCAGCGCTTCTTCGGCGTCGTCCTTGGCCTCACCGCTCGGAGCCACGGCATCGGGAACGAGCCCGTAGGCAGCGACCTCGGCGTGCGCGCCGAGCCACTGCAGTGCCACGCGGCGGTACTGCTTGCGACGAGCGGCGATGCGCGCCATGCGCGGAGCCATGCGCGGCGAAATCAGGCACTGCGCCGCCCGCAGGTATTCGTCACCATCTTCGTACGTGCCGAGCCACCGAAGCCAGTCCTTCTGCGTGAAGCCAGGCACCACCGCCAGGCCGTGGCGCGCCACCAGCTCCAGCGCGGTGCCTCGGAGGCTTGCGGTACCGGTGTTCCAGGCCCAGATGCAGTCGTGGTCGGGGACCTGCGCGTACTCGAACGTGGGTGGAGTACCGCCCAGCCTGATGAGCCCGAAGTCGGCGCAGAGGTAGCTCGACTTCTGCACCGCTGCGTCGGCCTCTTCCCGCCACGCTGCGTGCTCCTCGGGCGTCATGGGACGAATCCTTCGACCGCGCTGGCTCCCGTTCTGCGGAATGTGCGGGGGAAGGTCCACGCGCTCGAGCTCGAGGCCCAGGATCGGAAGGTCGACGATGGGCTTGGGCGCAGTCGTCTTCTTGCCCTTGGCAGGCCTCCAGGGCCGATCACGCAAGACGGGCGGAGCTTCGCCGATGCTCACCGCGCCGGGCTGCGTCTTCTTCGCGACGACCCGCGCCACCGCAGCGGCACCCTTGCCGGCAGCGTCCTTCGGCGCGAGCTCCGGCGCGTCGCGGAAGAAGCCGAGGACCAGCGGCGCGAGAACCGGGTGTGCGGCGTACGGGGCGAGCGCTGCCGCGGCCTCCGGCGTGCGGATGTAGGTGAGGATCGCTGCCACCGCCCGCGGCGGCGTCTTCAGCAGTGGGCCGTGCGGCGGCTTCTTCAGAAGGAGCGGCAGTAGCTCGGTGCATAGTGCAATCATGTCGGCGGCCGGAACTACGTGCGCGACGTCGAGCCCGTGCTCCGCCAAGAGGCGCGGTTCCTTGCGAATGACCTGCAGAATCGTCGGGGCCTCCCGGGCGGCCGCGAGTAGGTACGTGTAACCTGCCCGTTGGCTTTGGACTTCGCTCTCGGCCGCAACGAGGTCCTCGTCGGCCCATGGCTCGTCGGGAAAGACATAGGCAAGCGGGGCCCGCCTCCGGAGCGGCGCCTGGGCGCGAAAGTCCGCAGCCACGCCCACGGCGCGGCCATACGTTTCCGCTGGCGCGCCGGCGATTGCATGTCGCAGCGCCAGCCACTGGTCGATGGCAGGACGGTCGCGAAACTGCGAGGCATCGTGCTCGGCGAGCCACACGGCAGTGGTCCATCCGCCGCTCGCTGCGGTGAGCGCATGGAACGTCGAGCGATGCAGGGTCGCCACGGCGTCGTCGATGCTGCGGAGGACACCGACCAAGCCGACGAACGGCACCCCGTGGGCCGTTCGTCTCAAGACGACCTCCGCTGCCGCCAGCGTTTCGATGTCCGCTGCCGCCAGCGCGTCGACCGTGGGGTCGGCGAGGAAAGCCAACGCGCGTTCCATGAGCTCTGCCCGCGCGGGCTCGGCCGTCGCCATGCCCGCGCGGAAGACCTTGACGTAAGACTTGCCGCCGATACCGCCGGTCAGCTTGGCCTTCGCCAAAAGGCGCTTCGCCGCGGCTGCGGTCATCGGCTGCGCGGAACCGGGGATGGAGCGCCGTGGCGAGATGTTCTTGCGCTCCGCCTCGGGCACCACCAGCGTCGGGATCATCGCGCGAGTGTACGAGGGCCCCCGCGCCAGCGGAAGCATGGCGCTCGCGGAAGGGGAAATCAGTGGGTAGCGACCGGAGCCGGGGCCGGGACCGCGAATGCCTTCGCGTCCAGGTAGACCTCGCCCGTCTTGGGATCGACCAGCACCGATACCCAGGCGCCGGGCTGCACCCTCGAGCTCCAGCGATTCTCTACCACTGTCGAGACCTTGACCGAGCGAGGGGCGGGCGCGTCGTAGACATCGAAGGTGAGGTCGAAGCACGACCAGTCGCGGGACGGGGCCGCGCAGGTGGACGGGGCGTCCGCACGCACGATGTGGGCCACCGCCGGCACGGAGCCCTCGGGGGCCGTCTTGGGCGCTGCGAGCGTGCTGCAAACGTAGACACCTCCCGAGACGAGCCCCAGGAAGCCGATGACTACCGCAATTTTCGTTCGGTCCATGGCCATCGAAAGCTCGTAAGGCGCGCAGCGGGGAGACGCAAGGTGCGCTCCCAAGAGCACCCTCCGATCTCTGGTACGAAGTGGCAGAGGGGGTCCCTCACTCCGTTCCTAAGAAACGGAAGACGGTACCAGCTGAAATCCGAGCGTTCTCGCGTTGCGGTGGAGGTTGGCGATTGCGCGTTGCTTGTAGTTTTCCTCGTACCAGCTCTGACCCTTTTCGACGAACGCCTCGCCGTGCTTGAGCATTCGATAGATGAGGATGGCTAGCTTGTGGGCGGCGGCGGTTATGGCCTTGGGTGCGCCGAGCCGCGCGCGCATGCGTCGGTAGAATGCGCCCAGGGCACTCTTGCTGCGATGGAGCGCCTGTGCGGCGACGCGCAAGGACGCAGCCAGGCGGCTTGCGCTGGGTCGTGTGGTTCGGCGTCTTACACGGCCGCCCGTGATCTGGTGGTTGGGGGCGAGTGCGAGCCAGGACGCGAAGTGCTTCTCGGTTCGAAAGGCAGAAACGTCGACGCCGACCTCGGCGATGACGGTCTGCGCGGTGAGCTCGTCGATGCCGGTGATTCGGGTGAGGTCGACGCCGCTGATGCGCACGAGCTCGTCGCGGAGGTTGAAGT
>JABFRG010000017.1 GCA_013141295.1 Polyangiaceae bacterium | reverse complement strand
CTGACCCATCAGCCATCGAGCCAGACCGCCGCTATCTGCGAGGAGTCGTATTCCGCCCGTGTCCTCGAACCACATGCCAAAGGTGGCGGGTTCTGGATCACCGTGAAGCGTAACTTCCCACCCGAGGCCCTGCGGCTGAAGGTGAAGCACGACGATCTCGTCTAGTGACGACAGCCCCATTCTACAGCTCCTAAGTGTTGGTCGAGACTGCCAGGTTCAGTGCTTTCGATCGTCGTTCCGCTTCAGCAACTCCTGGAGGGCAGTTCTTACTTCTCTCTGCTTCTCGTCGGGTTCCAACGACGACCAGCGAGCGAATGTAGCGTACACGGGTTCCCAATCGACGTGCTGCGCAGGTTCGGTCGAACGCCACACGTCGCCGACATCGCGGGTGTGGCAGTGCGGGCAGGCTGGTTCGCGGTAGCGCAGCGGGCCGCCCTTCGCGCCAAGGTCGCAGGCCGAGAACGAGGCGAGGAGCAAGTCCGCACGCTTGGAGTCACTCATGCCGGCGGTTTCCGGACAACTCCGAAGCAGCTCCGAGAACTCCCTGTAGGCCTGCGATTCGAGGGCATCCAGAAGCACCAACTCATCCTCGTCGCCGCGGAGCAGGAATGTTCCGTAGTACACGGGGGGAAGATGCGGGGCCATGAACACGGCCCCGCATTGCGCGCACGTGTGCTCGAAGAGGTGGAGCTTCATGATCGTAGCCTCGGGGCTCGGGAGGGCTATCTCGCCCACAGGATGGACAAGTCGAGCTCGATCGCGTCGAAGGGCGCCGCGCGCACGGCGGCGTCGCCACTGAAGACCGCCGCGATCCGGTAGGTGGGGCCATCGAGCTGCAGCACCTCGAGGGTCTTGGCCTCGGGGTCGACGAGCCAGACGTGCGACACGCCGTGGGTTCGGTAGATCGTCAGCTTGTCACCGCGATCGAGCGCTGTGGTCGACGAGGCAAGGACCTCGCCGACCCAGTCGGGCGAGACCTCGAAGTTCAGCGCGTGGGTGAGCAGGTCGGCGATGCGCTCCCCTCGCCATGCGGCAAGGTCGGCCGCGAGAACGTGCTCTCCTAGGCGGAGCTCCGGTTGTTCCGCAATATGCCAGCCGCGTGACGCGTTGAACGGGGGCACGAGAGCTTCACCAAGGGCCGATGCCGCGTACGCGTGCTTCGGCGCAGGTCGGGAGCGAGTGTGAGCCACCCCGAACAACACCTCGCGCCCTTGGGGCGGGACAGCCGGCGGAGGGCGGTCCAGAGGATCGCGCCACGCCGGCCGGCTCTCGGACTCACGACCGTCGTCGCGCGGCGCGACCTCCATCCACTCGGCGAAGGCCGCCCGAATGCGCGCCCACTCCTGAGCGTCGAGGAAGCGCACGTCACTGGTATCGACCGCTTCCGCCGACACCTCGGATGCCGAGGTGTCGCCCCCCGCCAGGCTCCTCCACGCTCTTCTTCGGCCACGCACCCAGCCCGTTGCGAACCACTTTTCGGCCGAGGTGATGGGCATCAACTCCTCGGCACCACTGACACGGCGAGCGACGGGATTGCCGCGCGGAAGCTCAACTCCTCCCTTGGCCTCGCCCGCCTCTTCATTCGTTGCTTCCATGCTGGAAAGCCAGCGACGAAACTCCGACATGCGCTCCTCCCCTCACGTCCCGGCGACTACCCGTCGATCGACGGCGGTTGTTTCACTTCTGACGACGCAGAGCAAGCTGCGGCCGTCTGCTCCCACGGTTCGCGCTCGCCGGTCTCGAGCCACCTGAGGTGTGCCTCTCCCTCGACAGGGAGCGGTGCATACAGCTCCTCGCTCAAGCGCTCGGCGAGACGAAGCTGGTCCTCGTCGGACAGACTCTCAACCGCTGCAAGCGCTTCCGAGTACGTCATACATTGATGATAGCAGAAGGCGGCCAGATCCAGGCGCAGAGACCGGAGGGCGCCGGACTGACAAGGCCAGCGCGGACGGCGCCCAAGTTGGCAACTTCTCGTGCGGCATCGAAGCTGCGGTAGCGCGACGCGTGGCACCGCCTTTCAAACGCGCGGCCATCACGGCGCGGCTCGGTCTGGTACAATCAGCTGATGCGGTGCGTCTACTGTCTCGAGGACAAGAGCGCCGAGGCGTTCGCCGGGCGCGAGCACGTGATGCCGCAAGCCTTCGGCCGCTTCACCCCGACCAACCTGGTGCTGCGCTGTGTGTGCGACGCGTGCAACGGAGCCTTCGGCCGGGGAATCGACGAGAAGCTCGCCCGCGATTCGGCTGAAGCCATCGATCGCGTCCTGCAGGGCGTGAAGCCGGCCTCAGAGTACAAAGGACTGGGGGCCCGGAGCACCTCGCACGTGGAGTTCGTGGACGGCAACCTCGCCGGAGGGCGGGGATATGCAATTGCGAATCCTGACGGCGGTACGGTGCCCGGAGTCACACCGTTTGCCCAGGTATGGTTCGCTAAGAGCTCGGATGGGCCATGGGACGTCTTCCTGCTCGAAGATGTGCCTACGATGAAGGCGCTCGTGGAGCGGGGCTACGATCCCCGGCACAAGCTCTACATACGGACCTTCGAAATCGAAGACCCGTTCCTCACGCTGGAGTCCAAGGGCTACAACTTCACCGAGTCCGAGCAGGAAGCCATCGAGCCGCTTTGCGGGCGCGTGCCCATCGAACACGTGACGACGGTAGCCGAGCCCGAATTTCGCGCCGTCACGAAGATTGCATTGAACTACCTCGCCTACACGACAGGTCCGAGCGTCGCGCTCGAACCTGCCTTCGACCAAGCGCGCACCTTCGCACGATATGGCCCGACGAATGGGCGAGTGCGGGTGTACCCGCGCGTCAATCCTTGGTTCGTGGGACGCAGGGGGCACTACGTCAGTCTCACCAGGGCGGAGGACATGATCGTCGCACAATTGTCGATACACATGCGCATCCAGTACCTCGTCGTACTCGCGGAGGGCGACCCCTCGGTTACCCTGCATTCCGCCGCGCACCTCTTCGACCTCGACACGAGGGAGGTGAAGGAAATCGAGCCCCTTCCACTGACGCCGGGCTTCGCGCTACGGCCGGTCAAGAGGTAGCGGCTTTCGGCGGGCGCGCTGAGGCGCGTCGAGTGCGTCGCTCGTCTCCGAAGGAATCCTGCGCCGCGCCAAGAACCTCTGCGCCCGTCCCAGGACAGTACGTGGGTAGCCCAGGACACCTGCGCGGCTACGCAAGTGGTCGACTTCTCATGCGGCATCGAAGTTGCGGTAGCCCAGCGCGTGGCTCTGCCGAGGCGCATCGTTCGAGGTCTGCGATACATGCTCACGCGGCGGTGCGCGCAGCGGGGCTTTCGTCTCCGGCCGTCGGACCTGACCACGCAGATCTTCGCGTACGCGTTGGCTATCGCGATGGCGAAGACCGGCGTCGCGGTGCACGCGATCTGCGTGATGTCCAACCACGTGCACCTCATCGTCACCGACGTCGAGGGCCGGCTCCCGGAGTTCATGCGCGAGCTGAACCGGCCGACCGCCAAGGCGCTCAACGCGTCGCAGGACCAGTGGGAGAACCTTTGGGCCGCGGAGCCGTACAACGAGGTCGCGCTGCCGACCGAGGACGAGCTCCTCGACAAGGTCGCGTACGTGGCGGCCAACCCCGTCGAGGCCGGTCTGGTGGAGAGTCCGAGCGCGTGGCCCGGCTTCATCCAGTGGATGCCGGCCGAAGGCACTGTGGCGAAGCCGGATGTGTACTTCGGCAGGAAGGCGCCCGACTTCGCGACGTGGCGGATCACGGCGCCCAGCGGCATGCGATGGTCCGACGACGAGTGGCGCACGCGGCTGAAGAGCCGCGTGCAGTCGCGCGTCGACAAGGCGAGGCAGAAGGTCACGCGGGACGGCGGGAAGTTCCTTGGGCGCAAGGCCGTGCTCGCGCAGTCGTTCGCGAAGCGCGCCGCGTCGTACGAGGAGAAGCGCGGCATCATCCCCCGCTTCGCGGCGCGTACCCGCGCCACGTACTTGCAGATGGTGCGGACGATTCGGGCATTCCAGCGGGGCTACCGCAAGGCGCTGGATGCCTGGCGCGGCGGGGTCCGTGACGTGGTGTTCCCCCACGGGACCTACTGGATGGTCGTGCATCATCATGCGCACGTGAGACCGCCGCTCGCGGCGTAGAGCGCTCGCGATACCCCAGTGCCGGAGGCGCTGAGGCGAGGGTGCGTGAGGAGCGTGGCATTTGGGTGCATGATGCACTGGCTTGCGCGCGAACGTCGGCCTTGCGATGACCGTACGTCGCTCTGCGGCGGCGTAGGCCGTCGCGCGCGAACGAAGTTGGGCGAGCTCGAGGTTCACGCGAGGCTCGGGGCGGACGGAAGTCCTCGGAATTTCTACGGTTACCCACGTACCAGGTTCAGGTTCTGCTGCTGGGGATCGTGCCGAGATTCGCGGCGCGCACCCGAGCCACGTACTTGCAGATGGTGCGGACGATTCGGGCATTCCAGCGGGGCTACCGCAAGGCGCTGGATGCCTGGCGCGCCGGCGTCCGCGACGTGGCGTTCCCCCACGGGACCTACTGGATGGTCGTGCATCATCATGCGCCCGTGAAGCCACCCCTCGCGGCGTAGCGCGCTCGCGATATCCCGGTGCCGGAGGCGCTGAGGCGACGGTGCGTCTTGAGGGCCGGCTTTCTGGGTATAATGCACGCGTGAGGCCGCGAGCCTGGGCGTTGTGACGCCTCCGGATGCTCCAAGCGCTCGTGAGCGGACGAGAGCGAACGGATCAGGGCGCACTGGCGCTTCGCCCGCGGCCCGGGGCGGATGGAAGCGCTCGGAATTTCTGCGGTTACCCACGTACCAGGTTCAGGTTCTGCCTGCCTGCCAGGTTTCGTGCTCCGCGGGCGTCTGAGCCGCCGAGCGCCGATGGATCAGGGCGCGCCGGACCTTCACCCGAGCACCGGGACGGACGGAAGCGGTCGGAATTTCTACGGTTACCCACGTACCAGGTTCAGGTTCTGCCGAAAGGTGCGTCTTGGGCCTGGGTTTTCCGTGCATATTGCACGCGTAGGGACGCGGCGTGGGCGTTGTGGCGCCTCCCTCGTGCTCCGCGGCCTCTTGAGCCGACGAGCGCCCACGGATCAGCGCGGACTGGAGCTCAGCCCGGCGCCCGAAACGGGCGGAAGGGCTCGGAATCTCTACGGATACCCACGTACCAGGTTCAGCTTCTGCCCTTCACTGCACTGCTGTAGGTTCAGGTTCTGTGGCTCAGTGCATCAAGAACGTGAAGAACCATCCGGGTCATCTCCACCTTCCCATACAGAAGCGGTCCGCCTTCCGGTCGATAGGATGCCAGGGCCAACGCGACAGAGGCGAACGGCTCCTCATCTCCAAAGAGATCGTCAAGGGCCACCTCAATCTCTCCCGCTAGCGCCTGACTGCCGTGGCTATCAGCTACGAAGCGCTCCATCAATCCTCGAAGTTGGGGAACAGTCGTTGTACCCATGGACTACCTCTGCTTTACCACTGTGATGACCCGACGTCCCGTCGCTGCATCGACCACAACCTGCGGCTTTCCTGGCATCGTCGTCGACTGCAGCGTGATGGTCGCTCCGTCCGGGTGCGGCGACACCTTTCGGATCTTATCTGCCGTGTCGAGTACCTGATCGACTTCCGCCATGGTCATTGGCGCTCTGCCTTTGGGTGGTTGAACCATTCGCTCCGCGGCGTGGGACATAATGGTTCGTCCGCCAGGCGTTACAGGTTCTTGTCCCAGCAGCTGGCGAGCAGCAAATTCCCCATCATACTTGACCATTGCCGTCCCGGTCTTTTGGACGCTGGAAGAAGCGTCCGCAACGCTCTCTACGCCCACCTCCGCCGTCATCCGCAGCAACAGGCCCGCGCTGCCCCGCACCGCGGTCTTCGCAAGCGATTCAACCAGCGAGACGTCGAGAATTCCCAGCGCCATATTCGCGAAGGCATACGTGTATCGGCCCTGCTCCCAACGTATCTGGGCGTCCCGGAACGGCCCGTACACCGGAATGTAGCTCGACAGGCCTGTAGGCATGGCTGCGTCGTCCGCACGATCCTTCTTGTAGAGCGCATCGTTCCGCTCCGCCTCTCTCCTCTTCGCCCCCTCCGCGCTCTGTGGATGCTGCTCCAGCGTCGTCTTCACCTGGGCGACGCTGGACTGCACGGAAACGCTGCTCGCGGGCACCGACGCCTTGCCGTTGGTCAACGCCTCTGCACTACTCTGGTTATCAGCGACAGTCGCATCCGCCGCACGATCCTCAGCGCTGGAGCGCTGGTTCTTCAGCTCCGAGCTGGACGTCTGCTGCGAATCCTTTCGTGATTCGTCGGCCAGGCCCAGCGGATCGATACTCGCGAAGACTCGTCCTCGAACGTAAGCATAGAGGTTCAGGTCCGCCTTGCCCGGCGCGTGCAACGCGAGCGGATCCGGATTCAGCCACCGCCCCAAGCTGGGCACCAAGAACCGCTTCCCGAAGTAGATCAGCCCAACTTCGACATCCGACTCCTTCCCCGTGAACCCGTAGTCCTCCCGCAGGTTCTGCCACCGCGCCGTCCTGTAGTCCTGCTCCTCGTCGCCGTACGGACGGTACGTCCGATTCTCCACGAGCTCGCCGCTCGCCTTGTCCACGATCACGCTCGTGG
>JABFRG010000978.1 GCA_013141295.1 Polyangiaceae bacterium | reverse complement strand
CTACCGGGCTGTGACTTTCGTACGTCCTGCCGCGAGTCTAAGGTCGGGGAACGAGATGTCAAGGACATCGCCGCCTCCGCATCGAGCTCGGCATCTGTCATCGCCGTGCGGAAGAACCAAGCGCGAGGCGGTCCCGACGCGCTGTCTCATCAGGGGACGCAGGCGCCGGCGCCGTCGCAGGTGACGCCGCCGTTCTGATTGCATGTCGCGCCCGCTGCCTTGGGCGGATTGGAGGGGACGCCCGCGGCGCAGAGGTCGTCGGTGCACTGATTGCCATCCACCGGCACGTCGCCATTGGCGTTCACGGTGGTGATGGCGCCGGCGCCGTTGCACACGTCACTCTTGCAGTCGCCCGCGGTTTGCGCGGCGACGGCGGTGCCCGAGGGCGCGAAGGCGAAGCCACAGATGTTGCCGGTGCAGGTGCGCGTCTGGCACTCGGTATCGGCGCCCGGGCAGGTGGCGGCGGTGATGCATTGCACGCAGGTGCCCGCGCCGTTGCACACCGAGCCGCCTCCCTGACTGCACACGGTTCCGGAGGCGGTGGGCGGATTGGAAGCGACGCCCTTGGTGCACACGTCGTCGGTGCACTGGTTGCCGTCCAGCGGAACGTCGCTGTTGGCGGCGGCGCCCACGATGTTGCCCGCCCCATCGCACTGGTTCTCCTTGCAGTCGCCCGCGGTCTGCGTGGGCGTCACAGTGCCCGCGCCGGCGAAGGAGAAGCCGCAGGTGTTGGCGTTGCAAGTGCGGGTGCGGCAGGCGGTATCGGTGCCCGGGCAGGTGGCGGCGGTGATGCACTGCACGCAGGTGCCGGCGCCATTGCAGAGGGTGCCACCGTTCTGGTTGCACGCGGAGCCACTGACGGTGGGCGGGTTGGAAGGCACGCCCGCCGCGCACACGTCGCCGGTGCACTGGTTGGCGTCGACCGGGACGTCGGTGTTGTCGGCGGCGCTCACGATGTTGCCGGCGCCGTCGCACTGGTTCACCTGGCAGTCACCGGCGGTCTGGGCCGCGGTCTTGGTGCCGGCGGCGCCGAAGGAGAAGCCGCACAAGTTCGCGTTGCAGGTGCGGGTACGGCACGCGGTATCGGTACCGGGACACGTGGCCGCGGTCACGCATTGCACGCAGGTGCCGGCGCCGTTGCACACCGAGCCGCCACCCTGGGTGCAAACGGTGCCCGAGGCGAGCGGAGGATTGGACGGCGTGCCCGCGGTGCAGAGATCGCTGGTGCACTGCTTGCTGTCGTTGGGCACGTCGGTGTTGTCGACCACCGCCTGCACCTTGCCGGCGCCATCGCACTGGCTCTTCATGCAGTCGCCGGGCACCTGAGCGGAGACCACCGTGCCGGAGGCAGCGTTGGAGAAGCCACACTTGTTGGCGACGCAGGTGCGCGTCTGGCATTCGGTATCGGTGCCCGGGCACTCCGAGGGCGCGGTGCAGCCCACGCACGAGCCCGCGCCGTCACACAGGAGCGAGGTGCCGCACTTGGTGCCCTTGGGGGCGGGATCGGCGGTCACCGCGCCGGCCTTGCAGCCGTCCACGGTGCAGGGGTTGCCGTCGTCGGGCTTGTCCGTATCGTCGGCCACGGAGGTCACGGCGCCCGCGCCGTCGCACTGGTCTTGCTTGCAGTCGCCGGCCTTCTGGGCCTTCACCGCCGTGCCCGCCGCGGCGGAGGTGGTGGCGCATGCGTTGGCCTTGCAGGTGCGGGTGGAGCACTCGGTGTCGGTGCCGGGGCACGCCTCGGGACGGCAGGTGCCGGAGTCGCCGGCCTCGATGCTGGCGTCGGGGGTGCCACCTTCGGCGATGAAGACGTCTTGCGTTCCGCCGCAGCTCGCGGCCAACAGAGCGGAGACGAAACCTGCGAATAAGCCAGCGCGAAGAAACCCCATGATGGGGATCGTCTACGGCCGCACCGGTTTCGTCAAGAAGGTCGGGCGTTGGCGCGCGTGTCGCGCGTGAGCCTACATCAGCTTTGCCGAGGCATGCGCCGTGGCGTCAACACTTGTCGATGGAGATCTCGCACAGAGAGCCGCACGCGTGGAGCACGCCGTCTTCGCAGATGCTGAAGCCGCACTCGATCGTGACGGAGATCTTGCCGGTGAAGAGCGTACATCCACCACACGCGCAGGTTCCACCATCGCCGCGCGGGAGCGGGCTGCTCGCCTCGGCCGCGGCGTCGCTTCGCGTGGGCTCGCCACCGTCGCGCGAGCTGCCGCTACTCACGGTTCCGCCGCCAGCGGTGCCGCCCTGCAGCGGGGGGCGGTCCTCCGAAGAGCACGCGAGGAGCAGGATCATCGAGACGGTCCCGAGCACGCACCCTCGTCGCATCGCTTCAGCGTAGCATCACTTGTCGGTCGAGCGCGGATAGGGAAACCTCTCGGTGGGCTTCGAGGGCACGAGGTCGTGGAACTTCCGGAGATCGAGCACGAAGTCGTCGCCAGCTTGTTCCATGAGGATGTCGGCGTGCCGGAAGCCCCAGACGATCTCGTCGTCGGTGTACGTGTGGCGCGCATGCACCGTCTGCATCGAGGTGTCGTCGGTGCCCACCAGGGAGGCGATGATCTCCACCTCCTTCGCCCGCAGCGTCTCCGGCGTCTCGCCGTAGAGCAGGCTCCCCGGGACGATCGGATGCATCACCGTCCACGAGCGACTGAAGGCCGCCGAGCGCTCTCGCGAAAGGGCGAGGTCGTACATCTTGTAGAAGGTGATGCCTTCCTGGGTCTTCTCGGTGCGCACCATGGTGACGCGCAGGATGGCCTCGACGATCTGGTTGCCGCGCTCGTTGGACACGCGGAACATGAGCGTTGGCACGCCGTCGAACGGGGTGATGACCACCTCGCGGGTGAACAAGATGCGGGCGTTCGACTGGGAGAACTTGGAGAACACCAGCCCGGTCACCAGCGCGCTCACCAGGAGCCCCACCACCGCCTGCGTCACCACCAGCACCTGGGTGGGGCCCGTCTCCGGGTACATCGACCCGTAGCCGATGGTGGCCATGGTCTGGACGCTGAAATAGAACGCGTCGGCGAAGGAGCCGCGACGCGCGTGGGCCACGCCACCGGTGAGCAGGTAGAAGCACGCGAACAGGCAGTTGAGCGCCAGGAACGTGACGACGATGGAGCCCAGCGCCAGCGGCCACGGAGCCCGCAAGAACCGGTGGTACAGGTCGCGAAACACCGTGCGCGGCGCGCCGTAGACCGTGATCTTCGGCGGCGCCTTGGACTTTGGCGCGGGCGTTGGCGCGTTGCTCACGGGCTCACTCCGCCGGATCGACCGGCGGCGTGTAGATGGCGCTGCCGCCCTTCTTGAAGGCCGCGGAGCGCTCCTGCATGCCGTCCTTGGCCATGGCACGCACCTCTTGCGAGAGGTTCATGGAGCAGAACTTGGGGCCGCACATGCTGCAGAAGTGCGCGAGCTTCTGCGCCTCCTTGGGGAGCGTCTGGTCGTGGAAATCGCGGGCCGTCTCCGGGTCGAGCGCCAGGTTGAACTGGTCTTCCCAGCGGAACTCGAAGCGCGCGCGGGAGAGCGCGTCGTCGCGGGTGCGCGCCGCCGGATGCCCTTTGGCGAGGTCGGCGGCGTGGGCGGCGATCTTGTAGGTGATGACGCCGGTCTTCACGTCGTTGCGGTCGGGGAGGCCCAGGTGCTCCTTGGGCGTCACGTAGCAGAGCATCGCGCAGCCGTACCAACCGATCATGGCGGCGCCGATGCCGCTCGTGATGTGGTCGTAGCCCGGCGCGATGTCGGTGGTGAGCGGGCCCAGGGTGTAGAACGGCGCCTCGCCGCACTCCCGGAGCTGCTTGTCCATGTTCTCCTTGATGAGGTGCATGGGCACGTGACCGGGCCCCTCGATCATGGTCTGCACGTCGTGCTTCCAGGCGATCTTGGTGAGCTCGCCCAGGGTCTCGAGCTCGGCGAACTGCGCGCGGTCGTTGGCGTCGGCGATGCTCCCCGGACGCAGGCCGTCGCCCAGCGAGAAGCTGACGTCGTAGGCCTTCAGGAGCTCGCAGATCTCTTCGAAGTGCGTGTAGAGGAAGTTCTCTTCGTGGTGCGCCAGGCACCACTTGGCCATGATGGCGCCGCCGCGGCTGACGATGCCGGTGACCCGCTCGGCGGTGAGCGGAATGTACGGGAGCCGCACGCCGGCGTGGATGGTGAAGTAGTCGACGCCCTGCTCGCACTGCTCGATGAGCGTGTCGCGGTAGATCTCCCAGGTGAGGTCCTCGGCGACGCCGGAGACCTTCTCGAGCGCCTGGTAGATGGGCACGGTGCCGATGGGCACCGGGGCGTTGCGGATGATCCACTCGCGAATGTTGTGGATGTTGCGCCCGGTGGAGAGGTCCATCACCGTGTCGGCGCCCCAGCGGATGGCCCACACCATCTTCTCGACCTCCTCGTCGACCGAGGAGGCCACCGCGGAGTTGCCGATGTTGGCGTTCACCTTCACCAGGAAGTTGCGGCCGATGATCATCGGCTCCAGCTCCGGGTGGTTGATGTTGCAGGGGATGATGGCGCGACCGCGGGCCACTTCGTCGCGCACGAACTCCGGCGTGACGTACTCGGGGATGGCGGCGCCGAAGGACTCGCCCTTGGCCTTCATCTCCAGGAGCTTGCGCTCGCGGCCCTGGTTCTCGCGAACCGCGATGTACTCCATCTCCTTGGTGACGATGCCGGCGCGGGCGTAGGCGAGCTGGGTGACGGCCTTGCCCGCCTTGCCGCGCCGGGGAGCGTTCTGCAGGGGGAAGGCCCGGGCCAGTCTCTCGCCATCGGCGAAGCCGTTGTCGGCCGCGGAGACCGGGCGGGCGGCGTAGGTCTCCACGTCGCCACGTCCGTCGACCCAGGCGGAGCGCCAGCGGCCGAGGCCGGCCTCGATGTCGATGGTCACCTCCGGATCGCTGTAGGGACCCGATGTGTCGTACACGCGAACCGGCGGCTCGTTGGCCGAGGGATGCACCGAGATATCGCGGTGGGGCACGCGGATCGTGGCATCTCTGTTCGATGCGACGTGGACCTTTTTCGAGGCCGGGAACGGGCCCGTCGTGACGCGAATGTTCGGCGAAGACATAGGCGTCAGAGTTAGGCCGCCCCCGCGTGGGGGTCAAGAGCGGTCGAGGCCAACCGTGGGGAACGTCCGGCCTTTACAGCTTGCGCCAGTAGATGCGCGAGGCCCGCCCGCCGGAGCCGCTCCCGACCTCCGCCCAGAACGCGCAGCCGCCGCGGACCGTGAGCGCGGAGATGTCGTCGGTGGTGTGGCCGTCGATGCCGTCGCCGGCCACCGAAGTGGGAGCGCCCGCGCGGAAGCGGCGCAGCGTGGCGGAACGCCGAACGCACTGCTTGCACGACGAAGCCACCAGGACGTCGTCCATACCGAGCACGGCCATGGACTGGAGAAGGTCCGTATTGGTCGACGCCACGACGTCGATGGGCGCCGGGGTCGAACGGTCCGCCGGATCGAGGGACGGGATGATGGTGCGCACGATGGTCTCGACGCCGCCCTTGCGCTCGGTCCAGTAGGCGTAGGGACCGCCGGTGGTGGAGAGCACGCCGATGGGCGCCTGCATGACGTGACCCTGGGTATCCTCGAGAGTCGTGGAACCGTTGGCCTCGAGGCCGGTGTAGAGCGCCTGGTTGGTGCGGCCGATGGCGATGAAGCCCCCGGGGAAGCCCGCGAAGAAGGTGAGCCCGACGCCGTCGTGGTTCATGGTGGTGAAGTCGGACGGCCCGCGGAACATGAAGAGCGCGCGCTTGCCGTTGTCGGTGCCGTTGTCGGCGTCGCCGAACAGGGCGCCGGCCTTGCCCTGGGTGAATTCGCCGCCCATGGCAGCGATGCCCGCGGGGTTGGCGCCCACCGCCTGCGAAGGCTGGTTGTCGAAGCCCACCTTGCGGAGCAAGCCCTTGCCGACGAAGTACGCGATGCCGCCCTCGACGACCACCGACGGGCCGATACCCGTGACGCCGTTCTCGGGGTTCTCCAGGGCGTAGCTCTTGGCGGGGCTCGCCACGTTGAAGCCCACGAGCCGGCGCTGGCTGTCCTCGCGGGGATACGTGAACGCCACGTTGCCGCGGTCGACGACCGCGGGCTCGTTGGCCCCGGTGAGCGTGAAGAGCTCGGTGGTGGTGTTCGGGCACGCGAGGGGCGTACCGCCGTCGGTGACGGGGTTTCCGCCATCGGCGGTGGGGGTAGTGCCGCTGTCGTTGCCGGCTCCGGCATCGTTGCCGGGGGCGGTGTCGATGAGCACGGTGCCGCCGCAGGCGGCGAGGAAGACCAAGAGAAAGGCGCTGAGCTTCATACCGAGGAGATGGGAGGACCCGGCGCGAACCTTCACGGGCTCGGAAGAATTTTCAAACGCTCGGCCAGGGCGGCGTAGCGGCCCGAGGGATAGGCGCGCAGGTACGCGGCGGAGAGGCGCGCGGCCTCCGCCGACGCTCCCTGCGCATCGGCGGCCTCCATGGAGTAGCCGAGCGCGTCCTCGGCCAGGGGGCCGCCCGGGTGCCGAGAGAGGTACCGCGAGAAGAGCGAACGTGCGCGCGCGGGATCGTGCTCGCGTCGAAGGGCGCGCAGACCATCGAGCACCAGATCGGTCTCTTCGTCGACCACGCCCTCGGTGGCGGCTCCTCCGGCGCCTTCGGCGCCTCCC
>JABFRG010001145.1 GCA_013141295.1 Polyangiaceae bacterium | reverse complement strand
GGCGTGGACGACGGCTATGCCATGCAGCTCTTCCGCTTGGCGAAGACCGGGGGCGACGTGGTCAAGGTCAACCTCGGCGACGAAGAAGTGGCCGGCGCCTTCGCGGTGAACGACAAGAGCATCTACGTCGTCGGCAGCGGCGACAGCCTGTACCGGGTGGCCCGGGCCGGCGGAACGCCCGCCGAAGTGGGCGAGGTCACCGCGCGCATCTCCCGTCTGGCGCTCACCAGCAAGACCATCGAGTACACGGCCGTCGGTCAGACCGCCCCCCGGTCGGCGCCCCTCGCGGACTGACACGAGCGCTGTGGCAAAGGCTCGCCGTTGCGTTTAGGGCCCGCGCGCAATTAATCTGTTCGGATCGGCGTCGAGGCGCGCCGACCTCCAAGGCGCGAAATCGACGGGATACTGCTGCTATCTCGAGATTTCGAGAGCGATGGAGGCGGCGATGGATCGGCGTCGGAACGGATAGATTAATTGTGCGCGGGCCCTTACCCTGAGAGGTATGCGTAACGCGCGGGCCTTCGCTGTCTTGGGTCTGGCCATGGCCATGTTCGGAACCGGAGCTGCGAGCTGCGCGGGGCCGGGGCCGTGCCGCTACAACAGCGACTGCACCGACTCGTACTGCGCCGATGGCGTGTGCAAGAAGGATTGCGTCGACGCCAAGTACGACTGCCCCACCGGTTACATCTGCAACCTCATTGCCAAGTGCGAGCTCCCCGGTGCCGATGGCGGCGTGGGAGGCGACGGCGGTCGCACCGACGGCGGCAGCGAAGCGGGCACCGGTGATGGTGGCGGCGGCGATGCGGGGGGCGGCACCAAGCTGGTGCTCGATCTGTGCGGCAGCGACGCCGAGTGCGCGAGTGGCTTATGCAAGCCCTCCAGCGTCGGCGCCTTGCCGCGCTGTACCCGTGCGTGCACCAGCCACGCCAACTGCCCGCAAGGGGGTCGGTGCGTGACCGTGGGCACCGAGTCGTACTGCGCGCAGAGCGACATCGGCCGCGCCTGCACCGCCGCCAACCAGTGCACCTTCGGGTGCCTCACCGGCCCGCGTTACTGCACCATGAACTGCCAGAGCGGCGCCGATTGCCCCAACGGCTACGGATGCCAGCCGGTGGGCTCGCCCGCCACCAACGTATGCGTGAAGGCCGAGGCGCCCTGCGGCGCGGGCATGACCGACGCATGCATCGCGCCGGCCGCATGTGACGAGACCGGCCTCGTCTCCGGTTGCACGCTGGCGTGCAACACCGCCGCCGACTGCCCCCAGCGCGCGGCGGGCCTCGCGCCCTGGACCTGCAACGGCGTCTGCCGCAGACCGCCCGACGTCTACGGACCGCTCGCTGGCGGCGTGCCGGCGGAGTACGCCTGCAACGCAGCCAGCACCATCATCAACATCTGCAACGACGCGCAGCACATCGACTTCAACGCGTTCTCGGTACCGGCGCCGCCGGCGGTGAACTGCGCGGCCGCCATGACCACCCCGGGCTCCACCGGCGACACCTGCGTCGACTCCTGTCGCTACCAAGGCGGCTGCATCGACGGCTTCGCCTGCACCGCGCTCGGCTCGGTGGGCGCCGGTCGCATCGGCTTGTGCCTGCCCGCCACCGGGGTCGGCGAGGTGGGTGTATCCTGCACGCGCGACGGCGACTGCGTGTTCGGCTACTGCAACCGCAACACCGGCAAGTGCTCCCGCGACTGCACCGTCGACGGCCTCTGCCCCACCGGCTCGACGTGCGCCAACGGCAGCCCGCCGGCGGTCGAGGGTCGCACCTTCCGCCGCTGCGAGTAGACCTTCGGTCAGCGCGGAAGGTCGACCGCGTGCGGCGCGTAGAGCACCTCGGCGCGCCAGAGCTCCAGGAGCACCTCGCTCGCCACGTCGGCGGGCACCCCGCGCTTCGCCAGCTTGTCGCGGAAGCTCGCGCCGGTGAAGGTGCCTTCGGCGTCGCGCGCGAGGACCAGCGCCGTGGCCATGGGGCCGCCCTCGATGGGGATGGCGGCTTGCCCGCGAATCTGTAAAAAGAGCTTCTCCAGCCGCTGACCGCCGAGGACGTTGCGTACCTCGGTGCGAAAGCGCACTTCGGGGCTCACGCAGAGCATCGCCTTGCCGAGCGAAGCAGCGGTCTCGTCGTCGCGCGGTCCGTTGCCTTGGTGGGCTGCCACCAGCTCGAGCTTGGGTCGCCAGCAGAGCTGCTCCACCAGGGCGCCGCGATCGCGGGCCGAGAGACGCTGCGCCAGCTCGAGCAGCGGCGGAGGAAGCAGCGCCTCCAGGTTCCAGTCGGCGGGCTCGCTCCAGCGCAAGAAGCGAAGGCCTGCGCCCTCCAGGAGCTCCCACACCTGGGGCACCGAGTAGCTGGTCTCGTTGACGTTGAGATAACGATCCACGAACTCGTTGTCCGACACCGTGGTCACGTCGGTCCACGGCCCCACCGGAAGCGCATCTGCCTTGGGCGACTGCACCAGCATGCGCCCCACCAGCAGCCGATCGCGGAGCGGCACCGAACGCGGCAGCAGGAGGTCGAGCGCGCGCACCACGCGGTAGAGCGGCGCGCGGCCGTCGCTGGCGTACACCATGAGCTGCAAGAGCCCGTGCGGGGCCAGCACCTCGCGGAGCTTCTGCAGACCCGCCGCGGGGCTCGGCATGTGATGAACGACGCCGGACGAGAACACCACGTCGAAACCGCCTTCGGGCACCGCGAGCCCTTCGAGGGTGGTGAGATCCACTTCCTGGAAGCGCACGTTGCCCAGCTTGCGCTTGGTCGCTTGCTCCTTGGCCTCGGCGAGCGCCACGCCGTTGATGTCGATGCCCAGGAACTCCACGTCCGGCTGGAGCATGCCCGCGCCCAGGAGGCCCGCGCCGCGCCCGCAGCCGGCGTCCAGCACCCGCAGCGTGCCGCCCTTCTTGCGCGCGAGCTTGCCGTACGAGAGAAGGAGCCGCGCGTCCCAGCCCACCCGTTGCTCGGGTGCGCCGCTGGGCGGGTAGGGGAACTCCTCGTACATCTTCTTCAGCGCGGTCGTGATGGGGTCCATGCGCGCCCGATCGGAACACGAATCGCACGGCGCCGCGAGGAGCATCCGCCGCACGAGAAAACGTGGTTCAATTCGCGCATGACCCACGCCATTCGCTTCGCCGCACCGGGCGGCCCCGAGGTTCTCTCCTGGGACGAGGTCGAGCTCGCGGCTCCGAAGCCCGGCGAGGTGCGCCTCCGACACACCGCGGTGGGCCTCAACTTCATCGACACCTATCAGCGCTCCGGCCTGTATCCGCTGCCCTCGTATCCGGCGATCCTGGGAAGCGAAGCGGCAGGCGTGGTGGAGGCGCTGGGACCCGGTGTGACCGGCCTCGCGGTGGGCGATCGCGTGGCCTACGGGACGGCGCCGGGCGCCTATACCGAGGCCCGGAACGTCGCCGCCGATCGCGTGGTGCCGCTGCCGCAGGGGATCGACGACGCGGTGGCGGCGTCCATCATGCTCAAGGGAATGACTGCAGAATACCTGCTTCACCGGACGTATCCGGTGCGCGCCGGCGAGACCATCCTGGTGCACGCCGCGGCGGGCGGCGTGGGTCTCATCTTGTGCCAGTGGGCCAAGGCCCTGGGCGCCACCGTCATCGGAACGGTGGGCAGCGAAGAGAAAGCCGCGCTCGCCGCGCAGAACGGCTGCGATCACCCGATTCTCTATCGGAGCACGCGCTTCGCCGACGAGGTGAAGCGACTCACCCACGGACAAGGCGTCTCCGTGGTCTACGACTCGGTGGGCAAAGACACCTGGGAGCAGTCCTTCGAGTCGGTACGCCGGCGCGGCATGCTGGTGTTCTTCGGACAGTCTTCGGGTCTGGTGCCGCCCATCGACCTACGGCTCCTCTCGCAGAAGGGCTCGCTCTTCGTCACCCGGCCCTCGCTCGGCGACTACACCGCCACCCGCGAGGAGCTCACGGCGTGCGCTGCAGCACTCTTTCGCGTGGTGGAGGCGCGGACCGTCCGCATCACCATCGGTCAGCGCTATCCGCTCCGCGATGCGGCGCGCGCCCACGCCGATCTGGAAGCCCGCAAGACCACCGGCGCCACCGTCCTCGAGCCCTGAAGGGTCTTGTCGTGAACCTCTTCCGTCGCTCCGGAGGCGCGAGCCTCGTTTGCCCGAAGTGCAAGAAGGCCTTTGCCCCACCGCCCGGCCGCACCGCGGCAGTCAAGAAGACCCTTTCGAAGGGAGGGGCTCCGGTCTGGCTCGAGTGCCCGCACTGCTACCACGACTTTGCCGTGGTCCAGGCCGGTCGCGAGGAGGAAGAAGACGCGCCGCTACGCTGCCCCGTAGTTGGCTGCGAAGGTTGGGTCTCCTACGTCACGATGAAAGGAAGGGCGCCGTTCTTCGGGTGCGGCGAATGTGGTTCGTTCTGGCGAAAGGAGGCGAGCCTCTTTCGAGACATCACCGCCGTCGTGAAGCGGTTTCCGTACCGGCGCAAGTCCTACGAGAAGTCCGGCGAGAGTTGGTTGCCCGGCGACCCCGACAAGGAAACCAAGAGCTACGAGCAGAAGATCGCGAAGGAGCCGGCGGAGCACGGCACCGACTTCGACAAGACCTGAGCGACGTCGACCGCAACGCGGGGCCGTCAATTCGCGTCGTCGAAGGTGGCGCGAAGGATCTCGCCATATCCGCCATCGATATCGATGTTCCAGTCGTCCACGAAGCAGTGGCGCTCCTCGTCGGGCCGCTCGACCCATCGCCCCGCGCCCAGCGACGTCGATGGGGGTGAAGGGTGGAGCTGCTCCACGAGCTCCTTCTCGCGATCGAAGAGCAGAGCGCGTGCACCGCCCTTCGATGCGATCTGCAGGAAGACGGATCGGGCGTCGGAGCCCGCCTCGAGCAGCCGACTCATGTCCGACGTTGCCGCCGTCATCTGGATCGCTGCGATGCGTCGTCCCGCATGAATCGACGTCCACATGCATCCGATGCCCGTCCGCCCGTCCTCCAGCCGGTACGGCCACTGGCCGCGATGCTCCGGGGCCACGGAGAGCGCGAGCGAGAAGCAGTGTTCGGAGAGCTCGCTCGACGTGCGCGGCATGCCGTGGATCCCGCGGGCATCGACGGCCATCTCGCCGCTCTGGGCGAGCCGCTCGGTCTCGCTTGCCGGTCGCCACGGGAGCGCGCTCAGAACACGCGTCCGGTCTTCCGGAACAAGATGCTCCGCGAGCGCCTCGAGCACCGCGTCGATGCGAGAACGCTCGCAGAGCAGGGTGAAGGAGTAGTTGAGCCCCATCGCCCGCGTAGAATCTCATGGAATCGACCGGTGAGCGCCGAGAGAAGGCGGGGCCTCTGCTTCTTCTCGACTTGTCCCTTGTGGCACCGGAGGGTGCGGCACTACGTAGTACGAGTGACCGCCGTCTCGTCCGATGCCGCCGCACCCGCAAGCCCCCCGGCGCCCAAGGTCTGGGTGCTGGTGTGCCTGCTCGCGGTGTACGTCATCTGGGGGTCGACGTACTTCGGCATGCGCGTCGCGCTCGAGGTGTTTCCGCCGTTCCTCATGGGGGGAATCCGCTTCCTGCTGGCAGGGAGCATCCTCTTCATCGTGATGCGTGCCCGCGGCGCGCCCTGGCCCACGCCGAAGCAATGGCTCGCATCCACCTTCGTCGGTGCTCTGCTCCTGGCGTGCGGCAACGGCTTCGTGGGGCTCGCCGAGCGCAGCGTCGACAGTGGAGTGGCCGCCACGGTGGTGGCCACCATGCCCTTGTGGGCCGCGCTCTTCGGCGCCTTCTTCGGCGATCGTCCATCGGGCCTCGAGCTCGTAGGCCTAATCCTCGGCTTCGGCGGGGTGCTGGTCCTCAACCGCGGCGGCAGCCTCTCGTTTCACGGTGTCGACGCCATCGTGCTGGTGCTCGCGCCCATGGCCTGGGCGCTGGGCTCGGTGTGGAGCCGACGCCTGCCGGTGCCGCAAGGCCTCATGAGCGCGGCCACGCAAATGATGGGCGGCGGCGCGGTGATGCTGATGCTGGCGCTGGTGCGCGGCGAGCGGCCCATCGCGTGGCACCTGGGCGGCCTCGTGGCTTTCGGCTATCTCGTCACCTTCGGCTCGCTGCTGGGCTTCACCGCTTACGGCTATCTCTTGCGGAACACGCGGCCTGCGCTCGCCACCAGCTACGCCTACGTGAACCCGGTGGTGGCGCTGGTGCTCGGTGCGCTGTGGAACGGCGAGTCGTTCACCCGCAACAAGATCATGGCGTGCGTCCTCACCATCGCGGGCGTCGGCCTGGTCACGCTCGCGAAGCGCCGGCCCGCAGCCGGGAAGAAAGCTGGCTAGCGACCCGTTGTCGCCAGGATGGCAGACGTCGAGACGTTCGTGGCGCCACAGCAAGGGCAAGACCGCGCGCAGCTATTCTCGCATCGCGGCGCATCGATCCTGGTCCTCGCCGACGGCGCGGGTGGGCTCGCGGGCGGTCACGCAGCGAGTGATGCGCTGGTCGAGGCGGTGAGCGCGGCCATCGCCGAGGACTGCGACGCGTGGGACGTGCGCGGCTGGCTTCGGCTGTTCCAGGAGACGGACCAGGCGCTCTTCCGCGTCCGACGTGGAGAGACGACCGGCATCGTCGCGGTCTTCGACGGTGACGCCGTCTTCGGTGTGAGCACCGGCGACAGCGAGCTCTGGAT
>JABFRG010000467.1 GCA_013141295.1 Polyangiaceae bacterium | reverse complement strand
GTCGTAGCCCTCGGCACCGGCGAACACGGCGATGGCCGTTCCCTCGCCGGTGGCTGCGGTAGCTGCGTCGGGCGCCGGAAGACGCGGGAGGGGCGGAACGTCGGCCTGCGCCGGAAGCGAGAGGGTGAGCGCTGCGGCGAGGGCGGCGGCAGATGGCAACGCCGCGCTGACCGCTGCGGGGATTCTACGTCGGGCGATCACCGGCCCACCTGCGGGAGCCGGCGGCGCGCCTCACCGACGCGCGCGGCGACGTCGCCGTAAGCCCAGGCCAGGAACGGAACGTTCTGCTCGGTCAGGAGCGCGTGCCCGGTCTCGTCTGCGATGCGTGCCACCACTTGTTCATACCAGCACTGGACCGGCCCCGGAAGGTCGGGCGCGCCGGTCTCGGCGATGTTGGCGCAGGCGCAGTGGCCACCGCATCGGTCGCGGATGGCGCAAGGCCCGCATTCCTCGGCGGCCGGGCCGCGCACTGGGAGCGGCAATTCCGCGAGGCCGTGGTCGAGGTGACCAATGCGCCGCCGGGCGTCGCGGTCTTCTCCCACCAGCCGATCGCACGGGTAGAGGAACCCCGAAGGTGCGACCGCCACACTGCTGCGGCCCACCGCGCACACGTCGCCCGGGCGCAGCCCACCGGCCACCGCGGCGGCGATCTTGTTCTCCAGCGCCGGTAGCCCGAACGGCGTGCCCTGGCGGTAGGCGTCGGCCCACGCGATGGCCACCGCGACCAACTCGCGCTCCCACTGCTCGAGCTGCGCGTCGGTGAACGCCGCATCGAAGGCCGGGTTCAAATGGATGCGTACTACACCCATGTCGCGGAGCGCCCGGACGCTGGACGACAGATGGGCGACGTTGGCCGGCGCGACGACCGCTATCGCGGCGGAGAGCCAGCCTCCCTGGCGCAGCGCATGCAGCCCTCGCACCACGGCGTCGTAGCTCGACTGCCCACCGCTCCGCGGGCGCGTCGCCTCGTGGGCCTCGCGGGTGCCATCGATCGAGAGGGTCGCGACGATGCCCAGCGCCTTCAGCTCTGCCACGAGGCGGTCGTCGAGGAGCGTGCCGTTGGTGGTCACTTGCATGCGCAGCGCGACGCCAAGGGCCCCGGCCATCTCCCGGGCGCGGCGTGCCACCCGCAGCATCGCCTCGCTCTCGAGGAGCGGTTCGCCCCCGAAGAAGCCCAGGTCGAGGGCGCGGGCGCCTTTGGCCGCGGCGAACCCCAGCTCCAGGGCCCGCTCCGCGGTGGCCCAGCTCATCCGGCCCGCGTGGTGCTCTCCCATGTAGCAGTAGCTGCAAGCGAGGTTGCACGCGTGCGTGAGCGTGAGCGAGAGGTGATACGGCCGCACCCACGGAGCGTAGCGAAAAAACCGGAGCCGGGAAGGCCGCACCGCGAGATACTGGCGCGCGATGGCCTCCTCCTTCGCTTCGCCGAGCCTGCCGCCGGGGCCCCGCGGGCCCGCCGCCTCGCTGCGGATGTTCCGCGACTTCTCCCGATGCCCGCCGAAGCAGTGCCGGGTGGCGCTCGACCGCTACGGCGACGTGGTCTCCTTCGAGCTCTTCGGCGCGCGCGTGGTGGTGGTGGGCGATCCGCAGATCGCCGGCGAGATCATGCAGGACAAGGACGACGCCTTCAGCAAGGACTGGGTCACCCGAGGCTTGAAGCTATTTCTCGGCGAGGGGCTGCTCACCAGCGAGGGCGAGCTGTGGAAGCGCCAGCGAAAGCTCATCGCGCCCTCGCTCACCAAGAAGCAGATCGCCGCCTACGCCGACACCATGGTCGCCTGCACCAAGCAGTGGCTGGAGACGCGGCAGGCGGGCGAGACCCACGACATCCACGAGGAGATGACCGAGGTCACCCTCGACATCGTGGTGAAGACCCTCTTCGGCACCGACATGGGCACCGGCCACGCCGACGTGGGGCACGCCATGGACCGCGTGATGTCCGACTTCCAGGAGGTGGTGCAGACCTGGCGGCAATTCTTTCCCGAGTGGGTCCCCTTCGCTGCCCGCAGGCGCACGGTGAAGACGGCGCGCGCCCTCGATCGCGTACTCTACGGCATCATCAAGAAGCGGCGCGAGGGCAGCGAGGCGGGAGACGATCTCCTCTCGCGGCTCCTCGCGGCGCGCGACGACGCCGGCGGGCGCATGAGCGACGAGCAACTTCGGGACGAGGCCATCACGCTCTTCGTGGCGGGCCACGAGACCACCGCCAACGCCCTCTCGTTTGCGTTCCTTCTGCTGGCGGAGCATCCCGACGTCGACGCCAAGATGCACGCCGAGGTCTCGCGCGTGCTCGGTGGACGCGACGCGACCTCCGCCGACGTGGCCTCCCTGCCCTACCTCGACGCGGTGCTGCGGGAGACCCTGCGCCTTCGGCCTCCTGCGCACATCTTCGGCCGCGAAGCGCTGCGGGACGTCACGTTCGGTCGCTACCTTCTTCCGAAGCGGTCCACCGTGCTCATCTCGCCGTGGGCCCTGCACCACGACGCGCGCTTCTTTCCCGACCCCTACGCGTTCCGGCCGGAGCGCTGGCTCGATGGCTCGACGTCGAGCCTCCCCAAGCACGCGTACCTCCCGTTCGGGGGCGGCGCCCGCGTGTGCATCGGCAACCACTTCGCGATGATGGAGGCTGCGCTGGTGCTGGCCACCGCGGCGGCGCGCTTTCGCTTCGAGCGCACGTCCTCCGAGCCGGTGGACCTGCAGGCGGCGGTGACGTTGCGACCGCGCGGGGCTCTTGGGCTCCGCGCGGTACGTCGTTGACGATGCGTCAGCCGGCGGCGGGCGCGATGGTCTTCCGGTAGACGCGGTAGGTCTTGTACTTCTTGCCGCCCATGGATCGAATGCCGAGATTCACCGGCTGATCGTCCTCGCGGGTCCAGGAGAGCTCGCTCCACTCGTAGCCCTTCTCCATACCGCGCTTCGCCACTTCGACGTACATGGCGGCGGAGAGGCCGGCGTACTTCTTCAGGTTGGCGCCGGTGCGGAGCTCCTTCTTGATGCCGAGCATCATGAGGCGCGTGGAGCGCGGGTGCTTCCACTTGAGGCGGTAGAGAACCTTGAGCCAGTTGAGCGGCAAGAGCTTGCCGCTCAGGTCCTTGATGACGTCGTTGATGTTGGGCAGCATGATGCACATGCCCATGGCCTCGCCGTTCACCTCGGCCATGAAGGCCAGATCCTTGTCGAGGATGAGGCGCATGTCGGCGACGATCTTCTTCACCTCGTCGGGGAGCGCGGGCACGAAGCACCACTTCCCGGTCCAGGCGTCGTTGTAGATGTCCATGATGGCATCCATCTCGCGCGCCAGGTTCTTGGTGTCGATGGATCGGAGGCGAACCTCCGGCATCTTCTTCACCTCTTCGTAGGCCTTGATGACGCGCGGCGGAAAGCCTTCTTCGCGGGTGTACTTGAAGGCGAAGAGATCCTTCTCCTTCTCGAGGCCGACCTTCTCGCAGAGCTCGCTCTGGTATCGACGCGAGTGGGCCATCATCATCGCCGGCGGAGTGTCGAAGCCCTCGACCAGGACGCCCACCTCTTCGTTCACGTAGAGCGAGAAGGGGCCGATCATGCGCTTCATGCCGCGCTTGCGCAGCCAGTTCTCGGCCGCGTCGAGGAGCTTCTGCGCCACTTCGACGTCGTCGATGGTGTCGAAGAAGCCGAAGAAGCCGGTGTCGTCCTTCCAGATGCGAAGGTGCTCGCGATCGATCTGCGCCGAGCAGCGCCCCACCAGACGACCGTCCTTCCATGCGGTGAAGAGGGTGACCTCGGCGCGCTTGAAGAACGGATTCTTCTTGGGGCTCAACCGCTCGCGCAGCTCGAAGTCGAGCGGCGGAACCCAGTTGGGGTCGCCGCGAAACACCTCGTGTCCCGCGTCGATGAAGGGCTTGATGTCTCCGCGCGGATGATGCTCTCGAATGATGACGGCCATGGCGAGACGAGGCTGTAACACGGCTGTTTCGGAGAGACGAGGGGGAAGGGCGCCGGTACGGACCTTGCGGTGAGCCTGTTCCAGGAGGCTTCCCCATGCGAACGATGCTGCTCGTGCTCTCGGGTCTGGTGACGATTTCGGCCGTTTCTGCCTGTTCTGGCGACTACGGCTCGTCCGGAGAGGGGGCCGACGCCGGGGGCACGCTCGGGGCGGATACGGGCGCGCCCGCTCCCACGCCCACCACGCCCTCGAGCGGAAAGGATGCAGGACGCACCGACGCCGCGTCCGACGCGGGCCCGGTAGATGCCGCCGGCGACGCGACGGATGGCGCCGTGGCGCTCCCGGTCACCACCTGCAGCACCGATGCGATTCCCGCCAACGCCGCCAACCAGCGGTGCCGCGCGGCCAACGCCACGGTGGTCGCGGGAGGCACCCCGCTCGCGGGCATCTATCTGCTGACCAGCGTCACCAACGGGAGCTACTGCCCCGCAGCGGGCTACTACATCGGCTGGGCCACGCTCTACACCGACTCGTCGTCGCACGTGTTCTTCCGCTACAACGTGGGCACCCGCGTGGTCGCCTCCGACCCGCTCACCAAGCACGAGGGTACGAGCTACCTCACCTACGACGCCACCACTGGCGCATACGTGCGCACCGAGCTCTGCGACGCGGCCACCAAGAACACCACCGCGAGCGGCACCCTCTCCATGACCGGCAACGTGCTCACCTTCACCACCGCAACCGGGCAGGAGCAGTGGACGCGGCAATAGTACTCAAACGTCGGCGGAGAGCTCGAGCCGCGCCACGAGGCGCGCAAGCTCCGGCTGCCCGCTGGTGGTGGTCTTGGCGTAGACCCGGCGGAGCTGCGAGCGCACGGTGTTCCAGCTGGTCCCGAAGGCCGCCGCGGCTTCCTTCGGGGCCTTGCCGCGACCGACCTGCGCCGCGACCCGCGCCTCGGCGGGGGTGAGACCGTAGACCAGCTCGAGGCGGGTCTCGAGCAGCGCGGAGGGAGCCGCCGACGCGTCGAGGGGAAACGAGCGCGTACGCTCGCCGATCTCGAGGGCGCGCGCGAGATGGGGAACGAGATCGCGCATGGTACGCGCATCGGCGCTCGCGAAGCGGTGACGCGGGCCGCGCGTTACCGTCACGAGCACCAACTCCCTGTTGGTATGGGCCACCGCCGCCACCAGGAGATCGTCCACCTGGTAGGGGCCGGCCAGCTCCTTGTAGAAGGCGCTGGACGCAAGATCGCTCCGGGGCACCAGATCGTCGCCGAAGCCGACCGCGCCGTGGGGCAGCCTGCGAGCGCCGGGCGCCCACGGGTCCTCACGCCAGTAGCGCTCACGATAGGCCTCGATGAAGCGCGGGTCGAGCCCCACCCAGCGCTGCGTGACCGGGCTCCCAGCGCGCTCCACGTGGAGCCCGGCGCCGTTGCCTTCGAAGAGCCGCGCCAGGAGGTGCAGCGCATCCACCCAGCGAGAGGGGTCGAGCGCCGCCGCGTAGGTCACTTCCACCAGGTCCAAGAGCGAGCGCAGCGCAGGCACCATCCAATCCCACGATAGCACACCGAGATCGGACGCTCGCGCCGGCTCATAGCTCCAGCACGTCGAGACCGCCTGCTCCGAGCACGGAGGCGGCGAGATCGCGAATGCGCGCGTGATGCGTGAGGTAGACGATCTCGACGGTGGGTGCGAGCTCACCGAACAGCCGCAGCGCCGCCGCCGCGCGGTCGTCGTCGAAGTGCACGAGCACGTCGTCGAGCACCAGCGGCAGAGGAAGAGTGGCGTTGCCCGCCTGCACGGAGAGGGCCGCCATGCGCAGGCCGAGGTAGAGCTGGTCGCGCGTTCCCTCGCTGAGCCCCAGAGTGCCCACCTCCTCGCCGCTCGGACGCACGCAACGCAGGGTGATCTCGTCCTTGTCGTCCCACCCCACGACGATGCGCGAGAACGAGCCACCGGTGAGGGTCTCGAAGAAGCGGCTGGCGCGATCGAGGATCGGCGCCTGGTACGCCTGGCGATAGCGCTCGAACTCCTTGGCCAGAAGCACGGCGCTCAACTTCTTCACGGCGTACCCGTGGGCCAGCTCCTCCACCCGCGCCAGAAGGCTCTCGGCCTCTTCCGCCTGCTCGGTGGCCTTCGCCTGGGGAACCCGGAGGTTGTCGAGGCCGAGTCGGAGGCTGCGCAGTTGGGTCTTGATGCGATCGAGCTCCTCGTTCGCATCCTCCACCCTGGCCTCGGCGTCGCGCAGGAGCTGGTCGAGATCGACGCTCGACTCTTCGGCCTTGCGCACGTCGTGCTGGAGATCGGCCAGCGATGCGCCATCGCCCACGTTGCGCAGCGCGCCGTCGAGGTCCAGGCGTCGCGCGCGATCGCTGCGGGTCTTGCGCAGGCGCAAGAGCTCCGCGGCGGCGGCGTCCTCGTCGACCTTTCCGGTGCGCCGAACCAGGGTCTCGGCGCGATCGCTCGCCCCCTTCTGCACCAGCTTCGCTTCGTCGAGGGCGGCCCGTGCCTGGAGCAATTTGGCGTCGACCGCGCGCTGCTTTTCCTGGGCCCCGAGCGCATCGTCGAGGCGTGCCCGGAGCAGCGCCAGCCGAGCTTCGGCGGGCGTCGCCGGGCCGCCGGCAGCCGAGAGCGCGGTGGAGAGGTCCTCCACCTGACGCTCGAAGTCGCCGATGCGTGCCGAGGTGTCGTCGAACTCGCGCTCCAGCGGAAGGAGGCGAGACTCGAGGGTGGAGAGCTCGGT
>JABFRG010000702.1 GCA_013141295.1 Polyangiaceae bacterium | reverse complement strand
CCCCTGGGGCGCCCCCCTGGCGGCAATCCGGAAGATCGAACGTTCCCTCTCGTCGCTCACCAGCCTCACCGACGAGCTCGAGCGCGGCGCCCGCGCTTCCACCAGCGCCCACCAGACCCTGGGCGAGACCGCCGGCGCGGTGACCAAGGGCCTGGCCGCCATGCGACAAACCCAGGTGCGAGAGCTGTTCCAGCGGCTCACCACGGCGGTGGAGACCGAGGGCCGCAAAGCCAATCGCCAGGTGCGGGTCGTCACGTCGGGCGCCGACGAGCTGGTGGACCGCAAGCTCCTCGATCGCCTCATCGAGCCTTGCCTGCAGATTGCACGCAACAGCATCGCTCACGGCATCGAGCAGCCCCACGTGCGCGAGGCCCGGGGGAAGTCCCGCCAGGCCACCTTGCGGCTCTCGGCCACCCGCTCCGGCAACCGGTTGGTCATCGGCATCGACGACGATGGCAGCGGCGTGAAGCCCGAGAAGCTCCGAGCCCAGGCCATCGCCACCGGCACCGCCACCGCCGAAGTCGCCCAGGCTGCCGATACGTCGACGCTGCTCTCGCTCCTCTTCGTCCCCGGCTTCTCCACCCAGAGCGACGCCGATCTCCTGGCAGGCCGCGGCGTGGGGCTCGATCTGGCGCTGGTGGCCATTCAACGCCTGGGCGGCACCATTCGCCTGGAGAGCGAGGAGGGCGTCGGCTTCAAGACGCGCATCTTCGTCCCGCTCGACACGGTGGGCCTGGCGCGCGTGCTCTGGGTCAAGGTGGGAACGCAGAAGTTCGCCCTCCCCTGCACCGACGTGCGATCGGTCGACCTGGCCAACGATGAGTACGTGCCGCACCTGCTCACCTGCATCGCCAACCGCGAGGCCACCGGCGCGCGCTACACGCTCACGTTGAACCTGGGCGTCGACAGCATGCCGGAAGAAGACGCCCTGGTGGGCATCGACGAGGTGGGCGGTCTGGAAGAGGTGGTCATCCGGCCACTGGCCCCGCTGGTCGCTGCGCTCGGCCCCTACGCCGGTGCGGTGGCGCGCGCTGCCGGCTCCGCGCGCATGGTCCTCGACGCCCACGCCGTCGCGGTGCGTGCCCGAGCCATCGCGCGGTTGCAGGCGGAGTCCATTTCGTGAGCGAAACGACCATCCTCCGTCGCATGGAGGCCCGCGACATCGAGTTGGTCACGCAGATCCAGGAGGCCACCTTCGAAGGGCGCCACGGCGCCGCCACCGGCTTCACCGGTCTCCAGCTCACCGAGGAGCTGGTGCGGCCGTGGTCGCGGCTGTGGGTCATCGAGGAGAAGGGATGGGTGCATGGCGCACTCATCGCCTGGCACGTGGTGGACGAGATTCACTTGCTCAACGTCGCGGTGGCGCCCGGCGCGCAGCGTCGCGGTCTGGCGAGGCGCCTGGTGGAGGGCCTCCTGAGCTACGCGCGTGACGAAGGCGCGGTGCAGATCTTTCTCGAAGTGCGCGTCGACAACCTGCCCGCGCTGGCGCTCTACGAGGCCTTCGGCTTCGAGGTCCTGAACGAGCGGAAGAACTATTACGGCGACGGCGCCAGCGCCTACGAGATGCGCCTGGCCATCTCCCAGCGCCCTGCGCTCACCCCCTGACCGGAGGGCCGAGCGCGAAAAATGTGCGGGGGCTTATTGGTCGCCCCCAGAACTGATGGTAGAAGCCCTCTATCATGCGCAATGCTGCACCCTGGGTCATCGCCGCCACCCTCGCCGTGTTCGCGGGCTGTCAGAACGACGCCGATCTGGAGGGCGCGCCGCTCTCGAGCGACAGCGACTACACGGCGGTCGGTACCTGCAAGGATGGCCTGCCGCGCCTCGACCTGAAGACCGCGCCCGGCGTGTGCGTGGGCATCGCCGCAACCGGCTTCAAGTTCCCGCGCGGCATCGCGCAGGCCCCCAACGGCGACATCTTCGTGGCCGACATGGGCGGCTGGGGTACCGATCTCGGATCCATCTGGCGCGTGAAGAAGATGGCCAACGGCAAGTACCTGCCGCAGCAGCTGCTCACGCAGATCGACAAGCCCAGCGGCATCGCCATCAACCCCAAGGACGGCCTGGTCTACGTGGGCACGCCCAAGGACATCTTCCGCTTCGACCCCAATCAGACGCCGAGGCCGCGCCTCACGCTGGTGGTGAACAACATGCCCGACGACGGGCGCCACCCGCTCAAGCACTTCGTGTTCGACGGACAGAACCCCGACATCATCTACGTGAACGTCGGCTCTTTCTCCGACGTGTGCGAGCAGGCGAACGGCAGCTTGCCCACGCCCTGCCCGGAGGAAGCCATCTCCCGCGCGGGCATTCGCAAGTACGTGATGGAGGGCCCGGATCGCAAAGCCGCCAACTTCACGGTCATCGCGCGCGGCCTCCGCAACTCCATGGCCCTCGCGGTGCACCCCAAGTCGAACATCCTGCTTCAGGGTGAGAACTCCCGCGACACCATCAACAAGCGCGCGCCGGAGCTGGCCAACCAGGAGCTCGACTTGCCGCACGAGGAGCTGAACGTCATCCGCGAGGGGCAGCACTACGGCTGGCCCTACTGCTACGACAACGGCATCCCCAGCCCCGAATACAAGACTGCAGACTGCACGGGTTACCAGAAGCCGGCGCTGCTCCTCCCGGGCCACGTGGCGCCGCTGGGCATGGAGTACTACCCGGACGCGGCTTCGGCCCGCGCCAAGATGTTCCCCGCGGTGTACCAGGGCAGCCTCATCGTGGCCTACCACGGCTACCGTGAGTACGGTCATCGGCTGGTGATGGTGCCGGTGGACGCGAACGGCGTGCCGGGGCAAGGCCAGCCGCTCGACATCATCCGCGGCTGGGAGCAGAACCCCGGCAAGCAGAACCCCACCGGCGCTCCGGTGGACGTGCTCATCGCCAACGACGGCGCCATCTGGCTCACCGAGGACAAGAACCGCACGCTCCTGCGCGTCTCGTACGACCCCGCCGGCGGCAACGGGCAACCCATGGTGGCCGAGCCGCCGCGCCAGCAGAACGTCTCGCCCGAAGAGGCCGCCCGCTGCCAAGCGCTGCGTACCAAGAGCGACGCATTCTCGGTGGTGCAGCGCGACGTCATCGACAACAACTGCGTGAGCTGCCATGGCGCCGGCCCGGGCTTCCCCGGCAGCCTCGCGCTCCTTCGCTGCGACGACGTGGGCAACGCCAAGCGCCTCCTCGAGCCGCGCCGCAACGCCGGCCCGCTGGTGACGCCGCGCGACACCAACAGCGAGCTCCTCCGCCGCCTCAAGGGCCAGGGCTATCCGCAGATGCCCGCCGGCGGCCTGAGCCCCGAGGCGTTCAAAGAGGTCGAGGACTGGGTCAAGGCCGGCGCACCGGCACCTCGCTAATTAATTGTATTCTACACGAATGCGGTTCCCCACCTGAACGTGGTCGCTGCCCGCCCGTGCTCGGGCGGGCCGACACTGAATCACCTTCTCGCGCGGCGCAGTTCGTGAAACGCTGCGCCCTATGGGTGTTCTAAGCGACTACTTCGTGGCCGACCCAACTGCGGTCGCCCAACTGGATACCGACCAGCTCGCCCTCGTACAACCGCGCATCGATGCCAAAGGATTCGGCATGATTCCCCTCGAGGCGGTCGCGAAGCGCCTCGGCGTGACCGCCTTCGAGCCGGGTCCGCCCGAGATCCACGGCCCCGACTACGAGTGGTTCGTCCTGCCGCTGACTCCCGCCTTGGTCGCGGCGCTCGCCAAACTCTCGCCGGAGGCCGTCGCCGCGCACGCCGAAGGGGTCGCGCCCATCCCCGAGCTCGAGTGGACACCGGCCGAGGTCACGCGGGTCCTCGATGCTCTGGTGAAGCTCGCTGCGGGCGCGGGCAGCGCGCGCTTGTATCTGTGGACCAGCGTCTGAGCCGGGCGGTCGATTACATGTACATTACACAATCATCGCACACTCAGTCGCGAGCGCAGCGGGCGCCGGCGGCGAAGTAGTTACGCCATACCGGGTAGTTCCCGTGGTTGTAGAAGTTTCCCAGCGAGTGCTCGGGGTTCCAGGAGCCGCCACGCAGGATGCGGCCGCCGTCCGGCTGCGTCGCGCCGTTGACCCAGGAGCCGGTGGAGTCGAGCACCCGCCAGGTGATGGGATGACCCGCCTCTTGCGGAGGGTCGGGCCAGGCCACGTTGGCGCAGTCGACGCAGTTGCCCGGCACCAGGGAGCCGTAGTCGAGCATGAACTCGATCATGTTGCCGCTGAGGTCGGCGTGGCCCCAGCGGCCGACGCCGGTCTTCTTGCCCACCTGCGCGATGTGGCTCGGCCCGTCGGTGAGCGTGGCGTAGGGCGTCCCCACGGTCATCTTGCGCTCGTAGTTGTCGGATGGGTCGGTGAGCCCTGCGGCCACGAGATCGACGTCGGCGGGATAGTGCGCTTCCCAGTTGCCCCAGGCGAACGTGCGATTCTCGCTCCCGCCCTCGGCGGCGAAGCCCCACTCCGCGTCGGTGGGTAGGCGCCCGCCGTCCCACGCGCAGAGCGCGAAGAGCGTGTACCAGTCGATGCAGTTCATCGGCTTGTCTTCGTTGGACCCAGGCGCGTCGGTCCAGGTTGGGGCGCCACCTTGGTCGATGACGCCACCGTACGCGCACGCGGTGGTGAAGCGCTCGGATGCCTCCTGCATGCTGCCCGGGAGCCGGATGGCGAAGGACGACCGCCAGCCGCTGTTCGCGATGCGTGGATGTGCGCCGGCGCCCGGCGGCAAATTGAGCGAGCCCCGAAGATCGCCGCCGAAGGCGTTCAAGAAGGTGCGCACGCGCCCCACCGTGATCTCGAACTGATCGAGCTTGAACGCGCTGACGGTCGCCGGAAGATCGGGGTTCAGGTAGCGATTGTACGAGCCTCCGGGAACGGGAAGCGAAGCGCAGCAGCTATCCGTCCCCTTCTGACCGCAGGTATCGTCGGCACCGGCACCGCCGGCGCAGCTCTTCGCCATGAGGCACCGGCCCGCGAAGGGCGAAGTGGAAACACCGCAGCCGCGGGAAGCGCAGTCGCCGTCGCCCTTGCACACCTTGCCCGCGAGGCATCGGGGGTTGCCCGCGGCGCCACCGCAGTCGACGTCGGTCTCGTCGCCGTTCTTGTAGCCGTCGCGCGGCGTCGGCGTGCGACACGATTGGCTCACGAGCTCGCAGAAACCGGAGACGCAGTCGCGCGCGCCGTCCACGCAGGTCTTTCCGTCGGCACAGGCGGGTGCGCCGCCACCGCCGCAGTCGACGTCGAGCTCACCGTCGTTGCGAATGCCGTCGTCGTGCGAGGCCGGAAGACAGACGCCATCGCCACAGCGAGTGCCAGGACAGTCGCGGTTGCTCGTGCACTGCTGACCGATCGCGCACGTGCGATGACAGGCCGCATAGCCGCAGTCGACGTCGGTCTCGGTGCCGTTGCGAGCGTGGTCGTTGCACGAGGCGCCGGCCTCCGGCGCCGCGTCGTTCACCGGATTGCCCGCGTCGGCGGTAGAGCTCGGCCCGACAGTGGGCGCGGCGTCGCCGCACCCGAGGGCTACCAGAGCCAGACACGCTGCTGCATGGATCCGCATGGAAACCCCTCGCCCTTCGCTTCACCCGACGATGCGGCGCACGCTTACGCCGCTACTCTGTATACGCACGGGCGCGGTTCCTGTCGCATGGAGCGGCGGAACATTATCTAGGTCCCCTGACGCATACGGCTAAGTGCTCGTGATCACGGCGGGTGCATACGACGCAACGGGGGCGCGAACCTGCCGATAGGATGCGGATGACCTCCATGACCCCGTCCCATCCCTGCGCCAACCATCCAGAGCTCGCTGCCCATGGCCGCTGCGCACGCTGCCGCGAGTACTTCTGCGATCCCTGCTGCGCCTTCCTGGTGGACGACCGACCGTGGTGCGAGCCGTGCGGCCACGGCCTCGTGGAAGACGGGCGCGGCAGCAAGACGCTGGCGCTGGTGGTGCTCGCGGGTGGGCTCGCGCTGTTCGCGGGCATCGTCGCGCTCCAGCTCTTCGTCATCCACCGCTTCTACTTCTACAGCCCCATCCTGGTTCTGTTCCCACCGTGGCTCGCCTATCGCATCGCATACCCACCGGCCACCGGCACCGCGCCCAAGGTTCTCGATCGCCGCCGCCAGCGCCTCTTGTTGCCGCCGCTTCGCTGATCGCGCTTCAGTGAGGGTGGGGCCGCGCGGGGGTGACGATGTGCACGGTGGCGCGAACGCCGCTGCGGTCGACTCCCACGCCGAACGCGAAGGAGCCGGGTCGCGCCGGTCGCTCGAAGTGGTCCTTGTCGTCGCTGATGGCCAGGCCCTCCTGCGAGATGCGGAGAAAGAAGTGCCGCTTGGCGACGAGTGGCAGCGGCGCCTGATCGGGCGCGGTGCCGATGTCGTCGCCTTCGAGCGTAAAGGTGAGCGGCACCACGTCGCCCGGCTCGACCTCGAGGATCAGCGGGCGCTTGCCGATGTCGGGGCCGATCTCGCGCAGCGCACCGCTGGCGGCGGCGTCGCGCACCCGAACCACCACCGGCGCAGGCGTGGTGTGCGCACATGCCACCAGAACGGAGAGGCTGGCGGCGGCGATCGATCGTTGCATGGGATTCCTATCTACTACTTCTGTAGTACTTCGAGACGTGAGGGATGGTGAGGAGCACTCGAGGCTACTCAGGGATTGCCGCAGGCTGTGAGGC
>JABFRG010001267.1 GCA_013141295.1 Polyangiaceae bacterium | reverse complement strand
AGATAGACGTTCAACTTGTGGCCCTTGGCTTCCATCCCGAGAGAGGCGTAGGAGTGCAGGCCCACTCCTTGGGAGAGTGCGCGTCGCGCGAACGTGGCGATGGTGCGGCGATAGGGCTCGCCGTCGACCTCGAGCTGGTCGAGCACTGCCGAGATGCGGTTGCTCGCTTCGTGGTCGTCGCCGGCGAAGGCGCGAACAGGAAAGTGTATGGTGCAAGCTTCGGGAGCGCCCGGACCGGTGAACGAAAGGCAGGTGCCGACGTCCTTGGCGCCGGCGTAGACCCCCTCCGCGCCGGAGATGGTCTTCAGGAAGGTGCGCGCCACGCGCTCGTCGCCGTGCTTGGCTTGATTGACCACGTGCGCCAGATCGTCGGCGCTGGCGTGGTCGTGGAACAGGTACACCTTCACCCGCGCTTCCGCCGAGCTCTCCAGGTCGAGCGACACGAAGCGGAGCACGTCGCGCTGCGGCCCTCGCCGTGCGGCCTCGGCGACGTGGGCGAAAGACTCCTGCATGCCCAGGCGCTCCAGCATCGTCTGCACCAGGCTCGGCGCCTCACCCGGGCCGCGGACCTGCGGGTTGAGGTACACCTTGAAGCGCGGTGGCGCCCCCGGCGACAACGTCGCCGCGAACCAGATCACGAACGGTCCGCGCGGGTCGTCCGGCATGAACAGGTCTTGCACCAGCTCGAGGCGATGCAGGTCGACACCCGGGCGCGAGGCGATGAGCTCCTTGACTCGCTCGCCCGCGGATGCCGTACCGAGCAACGTCGCGTCGTCGCTCCAGGGCTCGGCGAGTATCCTCAGCTCGGGCTTCTTCTTGCCCGATACGACGATGGAGAACTCGAACGGCGTGTGATCGTCGGTGACGTACGACGGGAAGCCATCGGGGAGCCGCGCTTCGCCCACCAGCTCGTCGAACACGCGGTGCATGTCGGCGCTGGCGCGGTCGCCGAAGATGGCCTCCGAGAGCGCGTCGAGTTGCTGGTGCCCTCCGCTCGGATCGAGGCGTCGTGCGGTGTTTCCTGTGCTCATGGTACTTCTCCAGGACTCGGATCACCGGCGGCTCCCGGCGTCCACGCTATCGCCCGCCACGGACGTCTCCGCACGTGGTGGCGCCCACTCCCACCCGGTGCTCGCCGGGCTCCGATGCGCAAGGCTCCGCAACGCGAAGAGCTCACCCACCAGACCATTGAGGCTAGCCAGCTCAGCTATTGATGCAATGCTTCACGGCGAAAATCGTGCGTGCCCGCCGGGCTCACGCACGAGGCAGCCGTTCAGTCGTGGCGCGCTTGCGGCGGCGAGCCGCGAGCACACACACTGCTACCGCGAGAATCGCGCAGGCTCCGGAAGGTCCCCTCCGCTCGGACCCGGCGGCCGCGCTGCATCCGCCGCCGGAACCATCGCCGGTCCCGCCGCTGCTGCTGCTGCTGCTGCTGCTGGCGCCCGGTGCCTGCCATCGGAGCGTGAACGCGGCGTCGGACTTCTTGGCGGAGACGCCGGTCACGATCACGATGCCTTCGCCCTCCAGCGTAGCCGGCAGCGCCTTCGCGCGGGCGACGTCGGCGACGCCGCCGGTGAACGGCAACAAGATCCCTCGGTTCCGGGCGGGGTCGGTGTCGAGCGTGTACTCGGTGGGCTTGGCTGCCTGTGTATGATACATGTGATACGAGAAGCCGGCGGTCAGGTCGTCGACCTTATCGCCCTCCGGTAGCTCTCCGATGGCGAGCTTGGGGTACTTGGCGGCGTTCTTGTAGCCGCCGGTGCCGGCGCGACTGCCGGTCGCCGCGTTCCACGCCAGGAAGAGCGGGAAGGCGTCGCCCGTGGAGGACCCGAGCTTCGGCAGCACCAGCTCGGCTGCGGCCATCGCCGTTTCTTTCCGCGAGCCCAGCTCCTCCATCATGGTGCGCACGGCGTCCTTCCCGAAGTGCTCGTCGAGGAACACCGGCCACACGGCGGCGCCGTAGAGGAAGCCGACCGCAGCGCCGCCCGGCGGCGAGTCGATGGAGCGCCCCACCTCCTTGAAGAAGTCCGGCAGCAGGCGCTCGAGATCTCCGATTTCGGGGCTCACGGTCTTGGCCGCCCACTGGGCCGACCCTTCGAGCCAGAACCCGTCCATGTCGGCGTTGTATGCGCTCTGCACCGAGTGGAAGAGCTCGTGCACCAGGACCGTACGCACGCCTTCGGCGTACGACGCGTAGCGCTGGTCGAGGCGCGCCTCGGCCAGGATGAAGGTGGGGCAGGTGGACACTGCGCCCGCCTTGCACTGCTCGTGCACCGTCTGCCCGTCGGCCGACTGGAAGCGCAAGAGGTAGACGTCGATCTTGTCGTCGCCGCCGTTGGTGACGCACGCCGGGTGCCCGCCGTCGCCCAGCGGCGCGCGAAAGCCCATCTCCAGGTACTTGGCGTACGCGGCCTCGGTGGTGTCGGCGGCGACCGCCACGTCGTCCGGCACCAGGTCGGCGCGCGCCGATTGCGGCCTTACCGCGCTCGGTCCGTCGAGCGTGTACCATACACGGATGTGCGCGGTGGCGTAGGACTTCACCTCGGAGGCGCCGTAGCTGTAGCCGGCGAAGCCGCCCGGGTCGGTGGGGCGTCGGGTGGAGCAGTCCTCCGCGGCTGCGCGACCGGCATACGCGAAGGTGCCAGCGAAGGCGCAGAGACCAAGGAGCGCGGTGGCTTTCGAGATGCGCATCGGCAAAGTCTACGCCGAACGCCAGACCTTGCGGACAAATTGAACTTGACTTTCATTATCACGATGCGAGAGTGCATCGGGTGGGACGGGCGCCAGCGAGTTCGGGTTACGATGCCTACCTGGTGTCCCCGCGTCTTCGCTTTTTCCTCTTCGTCACCGCCGTGGCCACGGTGGCCCACGCGCAGGATGCGAAGCCAGACAAGGCGGTCGAGCCGGAGCAGATCGTCGTGACCGGCACCCGAACTCCGGAGCGCGCACAGAAGTCCACGGTGAAGACCGATGTGGTCACGCGTGACGAAGCGGAGCGCCGAGGCGCCACCAACGTGGCCGAGGCCCTGCAGTCGCAGCCAGGGGTGCAGGTCAACCCGGGCGCCTACGGGTACCTGGGCGGCGTGAGCGCCATCCAGATCCAGGGCTTCGATCGCGACCGCGTCCTGGTGCTCGAAGACGGGGAGCGCATCGTCGGCGACATCGGCGGCGCCATCGATCTCTCGAGCATCTCCACCGCCGATCTCTCGCGCATCGAGATCGTCACGGGCCCCACCAGCTCGCTCTATGGCACCAGCGCCATCGGCGGCGTGGTGAACATCCTCACGGCGCCCCCGGCGTACATGGGCCCGTCTGGGCGCTTCCGCGGGGAGTACCGCAGCTACAACGGCGTCGTGGCGCAGGGCAACGGCGCGTACCGCGGCAAGCAGGCGTGGGTCACCCTCGACGGCAACTTCACGCGGCAAGACGGCCTCGCCCGCAAGCCCGACCTCCCGGATCTCACGGTGCCCGAGCAGATGCGCAGCCTGGTGGGCCTCCGCGCCGGGACCAAGCTCGGCAAGAAGATCGACCTCCGGATCCGCGCCCGGTGGATTCGCGATCGCGCGGACGGCCTGGAGACGCAGCCGGTGCCGGGCCTCGGACGCTTTCTCATCGATCTGCCCGAGGAGACCAACCGCTTCACGCTCCACGCCATCGAGACCGTGGACTTCGGCAAGGGCTCCCAGCTACGGCTCACGCTCGGGCGCCAGTGGACCGAGAACGAGACCCGCAAGGACCGTCGCGACTCGCCGGTGGACGAGATTCGCAATCGCCACCACGGCATGCAGAGCGGGGAAGGGGCGCTCACCCTGGCCGACGGCGCCCGTACCTGGGTCATCGGCACGCGCTTCGAGGTCGAGCACTTCTCGCAGGAGCTCAGCAAGACCGAGTCGCTCGCCGAGGGGCTCCGCACCAGCACCGTGACCGAGGTCGCGCCCCAGGTGCTGGGCACCGGCGCCGGCTACGGTCAGCTCTCCTGGAAGTTCGGGGAGCGCCTGACCATCCTCGCGGGAGTCCGCGCCGAAGGCCACTCTCGCTACGGCGGCGCCCTCACCCCGCGCTTCGCGGTCGCCTCGCGTCCTTGGTCGTGGCTGGGGCTGCGCGCCTCTGCGGGCCGTGGCTATCGGGCTCCGAGCGCCAAGGAGCTTGGCTTCGTCTTCGACCACTCCTTCTACGGCTACCGCATCGTGGGCAACCCGGCCCTCGCGCCGGAGCAGTCGTGGGGGCTCAACGCCGACGCGACGCTCTTCGGCGAGAGCGGCACCTCGGTACGGGTGGGCGGCTTCTTCAACTGGGTCTCGGACCTCATCGACGTCGACACCGCGGCGGGGAACACCGTCGGATCCGTTGCAGAATACACGTACAAGAACTACGGCAAGGCGCGCACCGCCGGCTTCACCGTCGACGCCACCACCCAGGTGGCCAAGCGCTTCTACGCCGACGCCGGCTACGCCTACCTCTTCACCCGCGACGACGACAACGAGCGACCCTTGGGTGGGAGACCGCCGCACACCGTGACGACCTCCCTGCGCGGCGAGCTGCCCCACGGCTTCGAGGTCTACTTCCGCTACCGCGTGGTGAGCGACGCCTTCGTGGACGAGACCCACCGCGCGCCGGGGTTCATGACCGCCGACGTCCGGGCCTCCAAAGCGCTGTGGCCACGTGCGCAAGCGTACGTCGGCGTGCAGAATATCTTCGACATCAAGCAAGAGCCCGGCCGAGTGGGGGATTTTCGATCGCCCCTCGGCCGCATCGTGTACATCGGCCTGCGGGCCGAGCTTCCTTCGGAGGATCCATGACTCGCATCGCCAAGAGCGCTTCCCTCACCATCCTGGCCTTGCTCCTGCCGCTGGCGGTGGTTCCGGTGGCCTGCTCCGACAGCGCGACCGTGAAGCCCGACGGAGGGGCGGGCGGCTCCGACGCCGGACCCGACGTGAACCCCTTCGAGGGGAGGCCGGCGCTGCGGGTACCGGTGCCGCAGGACGGCTCGCCGGTGTACGTGTCGCTCGCGACCCCCGAGGTGACGACGCTCACCGCCGACGCGGCGAAGACCTCCAAGGCCTGGGACATCCAGTTCACCGGCTACGACCTGTTCACGAACAGTGGCCCGTCCGGCCCCGGTGCATCGCAAGCGTTCGGACCCTTCGACCCCATCGTCTTCATCGACGACATCGCGCCCGAGGCCCCGTTCATCACGCCCGACAAGGCGGGCGGCGCCTTTCTCACCTGGTACAAATACGAAGGCGCACCGGCCCACGCGCTGTGGAGCCGGCTCCACGTGTTCGGCGTCAAGGACGGCAGCCGCCTGTGGAAGGTGCAGATCCTCGGGTACTACGGCGAACGCGCCGGCGCGCCGGTAGCTGCACTCTACAAGATTCGCTATGCCGAGGTGCTCGACGGGAGCTTGGGCCCCACCCAGGAGGCCGACCTCCTCGACGGTACCGCAGGCGGCCCCACCGGCACCGATACCTCGCCCAGCGAGTGCATCGACCTGGGCAGCGGCACGCGCACCATGCTCTCCCCGGCCGACGCCCGGGCGTCGAGCGCGTGGCACATGTGCTTTCGTCGGCAGAACATCAGCGTCAACGGGGGAACCGGCGGGCCGCGCAACGTGACCGCGGTGGACCTCGACGCCGCGAAGACCCCCGACGAGAGCGTCGACCAGGTGAAGGCCCGCACGCCGGAGGGCGAGAAGACGGCCTTCGATGCGGTGACCAAGGCGAGCTTCGCCACCGCCCAGTTCCGCGCCGACGGCGTGGTGAGCGCGTTCACGAATCTCTGGCTCGAGAAAGACGGCCGGACCCCGCGCTACTCGGCCTGGCTGGTGTACGGCGCCGACGGCAAGAAGAAGTACGTCATCGCCTTCCAGAAGTTCGAAGGCCAAACCGACAAGTCGCCCGGGACCGTGCTCCTGGTCGTCAAGCCCATGAAATGAGGCACCCATGAAATCTGCATTCATCCTCGTTGCTTCGCTCCTCGCCGCGGGTTGCTCCAGCACCAGCAGCAGCACGCCCCAGGACGCCGGCGCCGCGCCCGCCGACGCCGGCAAGGAAGCCGCCGCCGTCACCTGCACCTCGGCCCGCGATCAGCTGCTCAAGCCCATCGCGCAGGTCTCCACCGGCGCCGTGACGGTCATCAAGACCGAGGGCGACGTGCGCACGTTCTACATCGATGCCAGCGCCGGCGGCCCCACCGGCGCCACCACCAAGCCGCGCGTGTACCTGAACCTCGACACCGGCGCGCGGGTCGACATCGACGACGTGAGCGCCGAGACCTCCACCGACTGGGACCTGGCGTTCAAGCGCTCGGTGATCTTCTCCAACGGTGGCGACGCGGGGCCCGGCGCGGGCGGCGTGGGCTTCCTGAAGAAGGACTTCGCCGCCGTGAGCGCCGCCGACGAGGCTGCGGCTTCGGTCGGCGTCGAGAACTTCTTGAACGACGACTGCGAGCCCCAGCTCGATCGCATTAACAACCCGCTCACCGCGTTCGGTGAATGGTACGACTACGACACCGCGACCAACGTGCTCACGCCGGCGGCGCGCGTGTACGTGGTCAAGAGCGCCGCAGGCAAGCTCTACAAGTTGCAGTTCCTCAGCTTCTACGCGAACCCCGACGGCTCCACCGGCTCCACCGGTGGTCGCTTCACCCTCAAGGTTGCTCCGCTTTGAACGCTCGTCATC
>JABFRG010001273.1 GCA_013141295.1 Polyangiaceae bacterium | reverse complement strand
GGGCATCGGGCGCGGCAGGCGTGGTCGCGACCGCGGGCACCTTCTCGGCGTTGGGATCGGGATCGAGGCTCAACGAGACCTCGCCCGCGCCGGCCTCCGGGAGCGTCACCTTCGCGGACTTCGGCAAGAAACCCGGCGCCGACACGTCGACCGTTCGCTCCCCCGGATCTGCGGGTTGGCTCACGCCGACGGTCGCGGACGACACGGAACGTCCGTCGATGGTGACGGTCAACGCGACGTCCTTTCCGGGCCCGGTAACGTTGATGCGCAACTTCGCGAGCCGCGGCTGGGTTCGGGCAAGGAGCGCCTGCCCTCGCTCTTGCGCCGACTTGAAGGCCGCCGGCGCGTTGGGAGCGAGCGTCTCGCGGACGAGCCGGTTGAGCACCTCGGTGCCCTCCACCAAACGGCCCACCTTGACCATGCAGTCGGCCAGGCGAAACAGGTGCGTCGGTGCGTGGAGAATCTTCTCGGCCCGCTCGAAGAGCTCGATGGCCTCCTTGCACTTACCCTGATTGGCGAGGGCGATGCCCTCTTGTCCCAGGGAGCGCGCGGCGGCGACGTCCGTCGCGCTTGCATCTGCGCGCGCCGGGCCCACGTAGCCGATGCAGGCGCACGCAAGGAGGAGGCCGCTGCCGGTTGCGAGCAGCATGCGCCGGATTGTCCGCGAATCGTGCATCGGTGGATCTCGATGGTGCCATACCCGCACGCGAGCGTCCACGAGCCCGCGCGCCGGTGGTGCGTAACAAACAGGCAAAACCAGCGTGGGGCGGGCGTCCGCTGCTGGCCACCCCACGTGCCGCGGGAGTACACTGACACCACTTGAACCGTCATCACATCCTCCTACTCGCGGCCTTGGTTGCCGGATTCGGTGCAGCGTGCAGCTTGGTGCTCGGCGCATCGGACTACCGTATCGGGAGCACCGATGGCGGCGGCGGTGGCGGACAAGACGGCGGCGCCGACTGCAACAACCCCATCGGCAACGGCGGCAAGGGCTGCTACGCCTGCGAGCCCACCTCGAAGGCGCAGATCCTCAACAGCTGCACCGGCAACGCCTGCGAGCCATTCGACAACGCGCGGGTAGCGCTCGAGGGCGGCAAGCTGCGACCACTCCCGACGGCGCCGGCCAACGACGCGGGCGTCACGCCGACGGCCGACGCGGGCGCCGACCCTCCCTGCTCGGCGCAGCCGAACGTGGTGTACGCCACGGGCTCGAGCGCGGTGATTCCGTTCCTCTCGCGCATCGCTGCGACGCTCGCCGGCTCCAATCCTGCGACCACCGTCGTCTACCAATCCGCGAACTCCTGCGCGGGCGTCGACGCCGTCCTCGACCCGACCACGGCGCCCATGCGCGGCACGGCCATACGGTGGGATCCCGCCGCGCCCGACCCTTCGCAGCCCAGCGCCCAGATCAAGTGCTCGCTGGACGCGGCCGGCACACCCGCAGATCTCGGCTTCTCCGACGTCTTCGCCGAGACGTGCCGGAGCTTGCCACAAGGGCTCCCCACCGACATCCGCGATCGGTTCGGCCCGGTGCAGACGATGGTCTTCGTCACGCCGCGAACTGCAGTCGAGAAGAGCCTGAGCGGTGAGGCGGCCTACAGCATCTTCGGCTTCGGCGCCGACTCTCGGGTCGAGCCCTGGACCGATCCGAACCTGATGTTCCAGCGCACCGCCGCCTCCGGAACGCAGGCGATGATCGCCGCGGTCATCGGTGTGCCGCCGGATCGCTGGTTCGGCAAGCTCAACGCGTCCAGCACCGACGTACGCAACGCGCTCCTGGCCGCGGACAGCGACTCGGCCACCGCGAAGCGTGCGATCGGCATCCTGGCGGCCGATCTCGCAGATCAAAGTCGCGATCGCCTGCGCGTGCTCGCCTATCAAGACTTCGGCCAGTCCTGCGGCTTCTTCCCGGACTCGTCGCCCACCGCCCTCGACAAGGCGAACGTACGCGACGGGCGCTACGCCATCTGGGGCCCCCTGCACATTCTCTTGCGCGTGAACGGCCAAGGGCTCCCCATCAAGCCGCTGGCGCAGAACATCGCCGACTACATCGGCGGGAGCCGTCCGCTCGAGCGCACGGACCTCTTCACCCTCTACGCCAAGAGCAGCGTCGTTCCGCAGTGCGCCATGCACGTCACGCGCACCGGCGACGGCGGCGATACCAAGCGCGCTGCGCCCGCGGTTTCGTGCAACTGCTACTTCGACCTCCAGGCCACCGGCGCCACCAGCTGCAAGAAGTGCGACAGCTCCACCGAGTGCCCGGCGGAAGCACCGAAGTGCAACAAGTTCGGGGTCCCCGCCGTCGGATACTGCGAACCGTAGCGCCTTGCGCCTCGGCCAAACCGAGGTATATGGCACGGAATGCAATTTTCCACGCACAGGCCGTTCTCTCGGTACCGCGGAGCCACGGCGTCGCTCGCGCTGACGGCGCTGGTCGCCGGTGCTTGCAGCAGCCAGAATGCCGACCCCGCGCCCAAGGCCGACGCAGCGCCTCCTCCGGGGACGGCCTGCAGCGAGGCTGCCTTCGCGAGCGGGGACAAGGACTTCTTCCGCGACGTCTCGGAGAAGGCGGGCATCCAGAAGGGGAACTTCGTGGCGGCTCCGGAGAAGCCCATCCCCATCAACGATCACAGCCGCCTGGCCATGGTCGACATCGACGGCGACGGCTGGGACGACGCGGTGATGCACTCGCTCTTCCCCAACCCCATGGCGGGCATTCCCTACGAGAACCTGGTCTTCCGCAACAAGCACGACGGTACCTTCGAGGACATCTCCGATGCGAGCGGCCTCCGTGGGGTGCAAGCGGGGTTCTTCGTGTTCGGCGACGTCGACAACGACGGCGACGAGGATTGCTTCGCCGGGCTCGACATCGACCTCACCGGGCAGACCAACGTGCTGCTCCTCAACGACGGCCAGGGGCACTTCACGCCGCGCGCGGGCAGCGGGGTGGAGGGCATCAAGTACACCGCCAACGCGGTCTTCGGCGACTTCGACGGCGACGGCAAGGTGGACCTGTTCCTGGGGAACGGGCAGACCAGCTTCGCGGTGAAGAGCTCGCTGCTGCTCGGCAACGGCGACGGCACCTTCCGCGACGTGAGCAAGGACCAGCTCCCCGGCGCCCCGGCGCAGCCGGTGAACGGCCTCGTGGCCTGCGACTACGACGACGACGGTGACCTCGACGTGTTCGTCGCCACCTACGGCGTGAGCATCAAGAACGGGTGGAACCACCTGTGGGAGAACGACGGCCAGGGGCACTTCGTGAACGTCGCCCAGGATCGCGGCTTTCACGCGCTCGCCACCGGCAACTACTACAACGCGCAGACCGGCAAGGGCCGCAACCCCGAGAACGTGACCGCCGACAAGATCGTCGGCAGCAACGGCTTCGGAATCGACTGCGCCGACATCACCGGCGACGGACTGCCGGACATCTGGCTCGCCACCATCAGCCACGCCGACGGCTCCGACAACAGCCGCCTGTGGAGCGACCCCAGCCAGCTCCTGGTGAACAAGGGCAAAGACGGCGGCTTCGCCTTCGAGAATCAGTTCCTCGACCGGGGGTTGCCCTTCAACGAGGGCGACATCGACGCCGCCATCGTGGACTACGACAACGACGGCCGGGCCGACCTGGCGACCACGCGCACCGACAAGTACGAGAGCGCCTTCAGCAACATCGAGCAAAAGGGGTACTTCGGCTTGTTTCGCCAGGGTGCCGACGGGCAGTTCCAGAGCGTGGGGCTCGTCTCCGGCATCAACGACACCAGCGCCGGCGCCACCCGCGGCAAGGCCGGCCAGAACCTCGCCTGGGCGGACATCGATCACGACGGCGACGCCGACTTGCTCTTCGGGGCCCGCGACATCAGCGGCGGCCGCGCCAACATGATGTTCGAGAACACGCTGGGCCAGAAGAACACCTGGCTCGCGCTGCAAGTGCGGGGCGATGGCAAGAAGATCCACACCGATGCCTTCGGCACCAAGGTCACGGTGCGCATCGGCGACCGCGTGGTCGTGCGCGAGAAGAAATCGAGCCGCGGCACCTACGACTCCATCGACGGCAGCACGCTGCTCTTCGGTCTCGGCGATCTGGGCGCTTGCAAGGACGCCAAGAACACCGCGTCGCTGGACATCCGCTGGCCCGACGGCACCGTGGACCACTACGGCCCGGAGGCCTTCACGCTGCGCAGCTACCTGAAAGCCCGCTACGGCGAGAAGAAGCTCGAGACCATCAAGTAGGCCCGCTCCTGGTCAGGGCACGAGCACGAGCTTGCCGACGGTGGTGCCGGACTCCAGAGCCCGGTGTGCGTCGGCCACTTCGTCGAGCGGATAGGTACGCACCGGCGGCGCCGTGAGCTTGCCCTCGGAGAGCCACCCGAGGAGCGCGCGCATGGCGTCCTCGAGCACACCCGCCTCTTCGAAGAGGTAGCTGAGGTTGAAGGCGAGCACGCTGCGATTCTTGTTGGTGAGCTCGAAGGGGTCGAAGCGCGGCGTGCGGAGCCAGTCGACCGCGAGCTTGGGGTAGTTGGGCTTGCCACCTTCCCGGGGCATCATGGAGTGAAAGCCGTAGATGACGAGCTTGCCCGGCGAGGCCAGGTGCTCGTAGCTCTCTTTCAGGGTGGCCACGCCGTTGGCGTCGAGGATGACGTGATAGCCCTTGGGCGCGATGCGCTCGGCCTCGGCCCAGAGATCGACGCGGCTCTTGTCGATGACGTGACGCGCGCCCATCGCCAGCGCGGTCTCGACCTTGTTGCTCTTGCCCACCACACCGACGCTCTCGAGGTCGAGGATCTTGGCAAGCTGCAGCGCGGCGCTACCCACGCCCCCGGCGGCCGCGTGCACCATGATGCGCTGGCCCGCGCGCGGATGACAGAGCTCGAAGAGCGCGAAATAGGCGGTGAGGAACACCGAAGGGAAGCCCGCCGCCTGGGTCATCGTGAGGGCGTTCGGCAGCGCGAACACCTGCGAAACCGGCACCGTCACGTGGGTCGCGTAGCCGTCGAAGCGCGTGACGCCGAAGACGGGATCGCCCTCGCGCACCGCGGTGACCCCCGGCCCCACCGCCTCGACGTGGCCGGCGAACTCGAAGCCCGGGGTGATGGGCCAGCCCACGTACTCCTTGGCGGACTCGTAGAGCCCCATGCGAACGATGCAGTCCGCATAGTTGACGCCCACGGCGGCGGTACGGACCCGCACTTCGCCCGCGCGCGGTGGCCGGGCGCCGAAGGCCTCGATGCGCAGCTGCTCGTACCCGCCGGCCCGATGAATCACCACTCTCCGCATGGCCGCACGATAGTGCAACGCGCAGGCGGACGCCGTGGTTTCAGATGCGCGCTGGGCGAGCTGCGCGAGCTGCGCGCGCGGCCTTGCGACGGGCGGCGGCGGCGAAGCCCCATGCGGTGAGCGCACCGGCGACGAAACCGAAGAGGTGCCCTTCCCACGAGATGCCGCGCTGGCCGGGCAGCACGCCGAAGATCATGCCGCCGAAGCCGAGGCCGACGATGAGCGACCCCACCACCGAGAGGATGCTCCGGTCGAAGATGCCGCGCAGGAGCGCGTATCCGAAGTAGGCGAAGATGACGCCGCTGGCGCCGATGTGCACCGTGTGGTCGCGACCCGAGACCCAGGTGCCGAGCCCACCGAAGAGGATGCCCACCACCGTGACCGCCACGAAGTCCTTGCCGCCGCGGAAGAGCACGATGAGGCCGAGGGGGATCAACGCCGACGTGTTGGCGAGCAGGTGGTCGAAGTCGCCGTGGAGGAACGGCGCCGCGAGAATGCCCGAGAGCCCCCCCGGCTCCCGCGGTCGAATGCCGAAGTTCGAGAGGGCGCCGCCGAAGGCCAAGGCGTTGATCGCATGGACGACCCAGAGAAACGCCGTGATCCCGAGCATGATCCATACGTAGCGGATGACGTCGCGCACGATGTCCCCCAGGCCCTCCCGCTCGCGTCGCTGGCTCACCCTCATGACGTACCCGACTTTCGCCCACCGCACGAGCGGCGCGTGCACGCGATTTCTACGATGCGGTCGGAACTTTCTCGAATCACCGATGTCCGCTCGGTGAGGGCCGAGCTGCGCCCCAGAAGGAATTGGTCATGTCGGAGCCCAGCGTTCAGGGGTCGTCTCGGGTTCGAGGCGACGCGGGGGGAGATCTGCGTCCGGGACGTATGACGACGGTCATGCGCGCGCTGAAAGCCAGCGGGGCGGCGCGCGTGCTGCGCATCGGCGTGGTGCAGGCGGGTCGAGTGGTGGAAGAGCGCGTGCTCGCCGAGCACGGTGACGTGACCGTGGGCGGCGACGAAGCCTGCACGGTGGTGGTGGGGGGTCTGCCCTCCTCGGTGCGGGTGCTCCACCATACGCGTGCAGGATACACATTCACGGTGGGCGCCGGGATGAAGGGCCGGGTCGCGCTCGAGAGCGGGCTCACCGACCTCGCTCCGGGCCAATCGGTCACGCTCGGGGAGACGGCCCGCGGCAAGCTGGTGATGGGGGCGACCACGCTGCTGTTCCAGTTCGTGGAGCCGCCTCCGCCTCGGCAGAAGCCGCAGCTCCCGCTCTCGGTGCGTGGAGGGCTCGAGGCGCGCATCGACTGGCCGCTGACGGTGCTGGTGGCGATGAGCTTCTTGCTCCACTTCGGCTTCGTGGGGAGCATGTACTCCGACTGGATGGACCCGCCGGTGGCGGAGGGCTCGGT
>JABFRG010000163.1 GCA_013141295.1 Polyangiaceae bacterium | reverse complement strand
CTCCTGGTGTGCCTGTTCGGCGTCGCGCTCTACGCCATTCGCGACGTGCGGAGCCGGCGCGCGCGCAACGACTGGGACCACACGCTGGACGTGGCGGTGGTGCTGCTGCGCCAGGGCGACGTCGACCCGGCCGCCATCGCGGCGTTGCGGGAGCGGCTCCCGATCCTGGAAGACCGCCTGGCTGCCGAGCGACGCCGCTACGGCGGGGGCACCCGCCCCTTCAAGCTGCACCTGGTGGGGCCGGTGGACGTGACGGAGGTGCGCCCGGTGGCCGCCGGCGACGGCTTCGCCGACCTGCTCCGCCACAACTGGGACATGTCGCGGTACGTGGCCCGGCTCGACGCCCTCGCGGGGGTCGAGGGTAAGCTGTATGATGCACGCGTTTACGTGGCCCTCAAGCGGCCCGCCACCGAGGACCGCAGCTGGGTCGAAGGCGAGAGCGAGCAGAACGGCCGGGTGGGCCACGTGTCGGTGGAGCTCGGCGACAAGATGGCCGACTTCGCCCTCATCGTGGTGACCCACGAGCTGTTCCACACGCTGGGCGCCACCGACAAGTACGACGACACGGGCAAGACCAAGCGGCCGGAAGGCCTCGCGGAGCCGCAGCGCGCGCCGCTCTACCCGCAGCCGATGCTCGACGTGATGGCCCGCAACCGCCCGGTGGGCCCCTTCGACGAGAAGGTGCCGGAGTCGCTGGTGGAGCTGGGCGTCGGCCCCGTCACCGCCGGAGAAATCGGCTGGGGCAAGGCGCCGTAACCATCAGGTGGGAAGGCCGATGGCGCAGGAGTGGGTGCCGCTCTTCTCGTCGTACTGCTGGTGGTACTCCTCGGCCTTGTAGAATGCAGGTATCGGCGAGACCTGGGTGACCACTGGCTTGCCGAGGCGCGCCTGCTCCTTGGCGATGATGGCGCGCGCGGCGGCGGCTTGCTCCTCGGAGAAGGTGAAGACCTCGCTGCGGTACTGGCTGCCCACGTCGGGGCCCTGCCGGTGGAACGTGGTGGGGTCGTGGTTCTTGAAGAAGATCTCGAGGAGCTTGTCGTACGACACCTCCGTCGGCGCGAACTCCACGAGCACGGCCTCGGCGTGTCCGGTGGTGTGCTTGCACACCTCGGGGTAGGTGGGGCTCACGGTGTGCCCGCCGGTGTAGCCGACGGCGGTGGCCTTCACGCCCGGCACCTGCCGGAACAAGTCCTCGACGCCCCAGAAGCATCCACCGGCGAAGGCCGCCAGCTGATTGCCGGCGCGGGGCGCGAGGGCGGTGCCCATGCCCACGCCTCCCGGATCGGTACCCACGTGCGCCCGCGGGGCGGCCGCTTCTTGCGCGGGCTTGGTGCCGCCGCCGGCTTCGGTGGTGTGGCACGCGGCAACGGAGAGGACGACCGGGACGAGGAGAGCGAGGAGGCGCTTCATGGTGGGATCTACGATGCCGACGCGCAGACGTTACGACCGTTCATGCCCGTTTTCGAGCCGCCCGTCCGGCAAGGTCCGGCGTACGGCAAATGCCGAACTACCTTCGAAGGATGCGGGAATGCCTGAACATGGTGGGTGTAGGCGTGTGGCTCCTCGGCGCGCTGCTCCTGGGCATTCCTGCGGCACTGTACTTGCCCGCGGCCGAGACATGGAGCGCTCGCCTGGTCATCGGCGCGGTGCTGCTGGGCCTCGCAGCGGGCGTACTGGCCTGGCGAAGGCGTCGGGGGCCTGCCTGGGCCACCGCAGGTGCGGCCGTGGCGTGTGGGCTCGCGAGCCTCGCGCGAGCTCCGAGCGGCGCCCCCACAGTGACTGCAACCTCGGGCGCGCGTCTCGAGAGTCGCTTCACGTCTGACCACCCCTACCCGCGGTTCGCGCCCGCCAACGTGGTGCCGGAGATCGACCAGTTCAAGCTCGGAAGCTATCTGGTGCCGGCGACCGATCCGTACCTGACGGTGGCGAGCAGCGCCCGCCTGCGGGGGCTCATCGTCGACGTGTACCGCGACATGGACCGGGATCCGGCGTTCCGGGCGCTCGGCTCGGCCATGCCGTATGCGTACGACAATCTCGACTCCGGCCACCTCTACGCGTACGTGCCCGCCCGCGCCACCGGCGAGAAGCTGGGCGTGCTGCTCTTCCTCCACGGCAGCGGCGGCAACTTCAAGGTGTACACGCACATCCTCCAGCGCGTGGCAGAGCAGGAGCACGTGATGGTGGTGGCGCCCAGCTTCGGCTTCGGCAACTGGCAAGCGGCGGGCGGCACCGCGGCCATTGCGGCGGCAGTGACCTACGCGGTGCGCGAGCTCGACGCGGATCCCTCGCGGGTGGTCATCATGGGGCTGTCGAACGGCGGGCGCGGCGTCACGCGGGCGCTTCGCGACGGAGCGGAGCGCTACGCCGGCGTGGTGTTGCTCTCGGCGGTGATGGAGACCGACGTGCTGCGGGGCGTCGGCGATCACTACCGAGGGACGCCGGCGCTGGTGCTCTACGGCGATGCCGACGATCGCCTCCCCCGGGACTACGAAGAAGCCGGCGCCGAAGCGCTCCGGAAGGCGGGCCTGGGGGTTCGGGTGCATGCGTACCCACGCGAGGACCACTTCCTCTTCTTTTCCCAGAAGGCGAGCATCCAGTCCGAGGTCGCCGCCTTCGTGCGCAAGACGCTGACGCAGCAGGCGGCGCAGCGCTGAGCGAATCAGGCGGGAGAGCGCGGACGAAGCCTGTCCGCAGCCAGCACGTCGTCGGTCTCCTCCGCCAGCAGGCGGACGATCTCCGCAGCCGGGAGCAGGCGCGCGGAGGCGGCGTTTTGACCGGCCCATAGCGCGAGCCAATCGAGCTTGCCGGCCTTGGCCGCAGCCCGACGCAGCGGCATCATCAGTGCATTATGCATGGGATACGGCAATGCGTCGTCGGACGTCAGGGTGTTCATGAGCGCGTTCTCGATGCCGCGGGCGAAGCGACCGGAGAAGACGCGCGTGAGGCGGGTCCAGCGGGCTCGATCGGTCCCCAGCAGCGCTTTGTGCGCCGCCGGTGCGCCGGACTCCGGCGCGGCGAGGAAAGCGGTTCCGATCTGCACCGCGTCCGCGCCCAGCGTCAGCGCCGCTGCGACCCCGGCTCCGGTGGCCACGCCGCCGGCGGCGATCACCGGGATGCGCACGGCCTTGGCCATCTGCGGCACCAGCGAGAAGGTTCCCACCAGCGAGGCCTCGACCGGCCGCAGGAACGAGCCCCGGTGTCCGCCGGCATCGCTCCCGGAGGCCACCACCGCGTCGGCGCCCGCCGCCTCGATGGCCACCGCCTCGTCCACGGTGGTGGCGGTCCCGATGGTCTTGATGCCGCGGCCCCGCGCCGCCTCCAGGATCGCTCGGTCCGGTACGCCCATCACGAAGCTGAACACCGGCGGGCACGCGGCGAGAAGCGCCTCCACCTGGGCCTCGAAGGCGATCGCCTTGGGGATCGGAAACGTCGGAAGCGGAAGCCCGGCAGCCTCGAGGAAGGGCGCGATGCGCGCCACCGTCCGGTCGAAGCGGCTCTGCTCGATGCTGGCGTCGTCCTCGCCGGGGATGGGGACCCAGAGGTTGATGTTGAACGGACGGGCGGTGCGGCCCGCGATGTCGCGGACCACGGCGAGGATCTCATCGGGCCCGAGATTCGCCGCCCCCAGCGACCCGAGGGCACCCGCGTTGGAGACGGCCGCCGCCAGCGCCGGCGTCGAGTAGCCGCCCCCGAAGGGCCCTTGCACGATGGGAAGGTCGATCCCGAGCAGCGCCGTGAGGCGAGTTTGCGTCCACATTTCAGGTTTCTCCCGAAGACTCCATAGGTCCGATGCCGAGCCTTCGTTACCCGAAATCGACCGGGGTCAGGCCTTGATGCGGAGATTGTCGGGATCGTAGAAGGGCCGCAGGGAAGCCCGGGCGGGGACGCGCTTTTCGGCGATTTCCACCTCCCACGTGCCCTGGGCGAGATAGGCGGCGTCGATGGGCTCGCCGGCCTCGACCATCATGAGGCCGACGGCGCCCCCGAGGGTAAAGCCGTAAGAGGCGGCGCGAATGTAGCCCACCGGCTTGCCATTCCGGCGCACCACCTCGGCGTGGAACATGAGCGGCTCCGGATCCTCCAGGAGAATCTGGACGATGCGGCGATGCAGCGGGCCCTTGGCCTTCTTCGCCAGCACCGCGTCTTTGCCGATGAACCCGTGCTCCTTCTTCAGGTCCACGGCGAAGCCGAGGCCGGCCTCGAGCACCGAGTCGGTGTTGTCGATGTCGTGACCGTAGTCGCGATACCCCTTCTCCATGCGCAAGCTCGCCAGCGCCTTGAGCCCGGCGTGCCGGAGCCCGAGCTCGACCCCGGCCGCGGTGATGCGGTCGTACACGTGGGTGGCCTGCTCGGTGGGTACGTAGAGCTCGTAGCCGAGCTCGCCCAGGTACGTGATGCGCACGCAGAGGGCGCGCGCGAAGCCGATGTCGATGTCGCGCGCGGTGCGGAACGGGAACGATTCATTCGACAGATCGGTGGTGGTGAGCCGCTGCATGAGCTCGCGAGAGCGCGGCCCCTGCACGTTGATCTGCGCGTAGCCGGAGGTCACGTCGGTGACGAAGGCATGGGCGTCGCCGATGTGCCGGCGCATCCAGGTGTGCACGTGCCGGTGCGCGGTGTCGGAGGCCACCACCCAGAACGACTCGTCGTCGAGCTTGGTGACCGTGAGATCGGCCTCCAGTGTGCCGCCCTCGTTGAGCCACTGCGTGTAGGTGATCATGCCCGACGCGCCGTCGACGCGGTTGGCGGAGATGCGCTCCAGGATGCGTCCGGCGTCGCGCCCTTGGACCTTGAACTTCGCCATGAACGACATGTCCATGAGGATGACGCCCTCGCGGGTGGCCTTGTGCTCGGCCTCCCAGTGGGGAAACCAGCTGGGCCGGCCCCAGGAGAGCGGGCCCGGGTCGGGCGTCTCTTCCGGCGCATACCAGTCGGCGCCCTCCCAGCCGCTCACGTCCTTGAAGTAGGCGCCCTTGGCGGCGAGCCGCTCGTGGAGCACGGACTTCTTCGCACCCCGTGCAGTCTGCATCGATCGCGTGGGATAGTGGCACTGGTACACCATGCCCAGCGACTCCACCGTACGGGTGCGGCGGTACTCGGGGTTGCTCTGGTACACGTGCAGGCGATCGATGTTGAAGCCGGTCACGTCCACGTCCGGGCGCCCGTTGATGATCCAGTGCGCGAGCACCCGCCCCAGACCGCCGCCGGTGAGAATGCCGATGCTGTTCATGCCCGCCGCCACGAAGTAGTTCTTCACCTCCGGCGCCTCGCCGACGATCGGCTGGAGGTCGGGCGTGAAGCTCTCGGGGCCGCAGAAGAACTTGCGCACGCCCGCCTCGAGGGAGATGGGCACCCGTTGCATGGCCTTCTCCACGTAGGGGCCCATGCGGTCCCAGTCCGGCGCGATCTCGCCGAAGGAGAAGTCCTGGGGCACACCGGAGACCTTCCACGGGGCGCAGACCGGCTCGAAGAGGCCTACCATCAGGCCGCCCACTTCTTCCCGGAAGTAGCCGTAGGAGCCCGGGTCCTCGAGGACCGGAAACGAGGCCGACAGCTCGGGGATCTTGTCGGTGATGAGGTAGTAGTGCTCGGCCGACTGAAGCGGCACATTCACGCCGGATTTGGCGGCCAGCTGGCGCGTCCACATGCCCGCGCAGTTGACGACGTACTCGCACTCGATGTCGCCGTAGGCGGTGCGCACGCCGGCTACCGCGCCGCGCTTCGTGAGCACCTCGGTGACGGCGCAGTTCTCGACGATGGTGGCGCCGGCCATGCGCGCCCCCTTCGCGAGCGCCATGGTGAGGTCCACCGGGTTGGCGCGACCGTCTTCCTTCACGTAGAAGCCCGCCAGCAGATCGTCGGTGCGGGCCAGCGGAAAGAGCTCCTTCACCTGCCCCGGAGAGATCTCGTGTACGTCGACGCCGCAGTAGCGATTGAAGGCCGAGACCCGGCGGTACTCTTCGAGGCGATCCCTGTCGGCAGCCACCTCGATGAAGCCCACCGGCTTGAATCCGGTGGAGAGTCCGGTCTCCGCTTCCAGTCGCGCGTAGAGATCGCGCGTGTACTTGCGCATCTCGGTGGAGGTCTCGGAGGTGGAGCCGAAGGTCACGATGAGACCGGCCGCGTGCCAGGTGGTGCCGGAGGTGAGACGGTCGCGCTCGAGCAGCACCACGTCCTTCCAGCCCATGTGGGCAAGGTGATAGGCCACGGAACAGCCGATGACGCCGCCGCCGATGACCACGACGCGGGCGCGCTTGGGAAGGACCGGTTCAGACATGAGGCGACCACCATAGCCGGCTCGGGCACCGAGAAAACAGCACCAAAACGCTGCATTGGCTCGCTCGCCGGGGGCCGCCGCACACCCGCCTCGTTCGCCATCGGATCGCCCACACGACGAACGGCAAATTGCAGGGAGAACGCGAATTTGCCATCCGAAAGGAGACGCTGCCGCGTATCCTTCATAGGTCGTGAGCGAAGCCAAGCCGCGGATCCCCGCCTCTCCCATCAAGCCCACCGCAACCCGTACCGCCACGCGGCCCGGCGTTGGTACCGAGCCCACGCCCTCACCGCCCACGGTGACGGGAGTACCCGGCGTGAAGCCGCAGCCGCCCGCCAAGCCCGTCGGCACGCCGCGAGCCCCGGCCGTCGCCCCGCTCGCTGCGCCTCCCTCACCACCGGCGCTGCCGGTCAC
>JABFRG010001244.1 GCA_013141295.1 Polyangiaceae bacterium | reverse complement strand
CAACGTGGCCCGCGGTGTGCTTGAAGCGTCGCCATGAAGCCCGCCTTCCTCCTGGTCTGCATCGCCCTTGCCCTCCCCGCATGCGCCGTCGACTCCGCCGACCTGCCGGACGACGACGCGGCGGAGAGCGATCTGACCAAGAACGACATCTCGGGCTTCTTCACTTCGTACGGCCAACCCGACACCGGGACGCAGGGGCACATCGACAACCTGCACCTGCGCAAGGACGGAACCTTCGAGATGGCCCTCATGGGCGAATACGGCTGCGACGTGTATGCCGGCTACTCCTGCCCTTCCACCTGGAACGACGGGCGCACCGGGCGCACCGAGGTCAAGGGCACGTGGAAGGCGGGCGCGAGCGGCGTGACGCTGCAACCCACCGGCGAGGGTCGGCCCTCGGCGCCGATTCCGCTCACCATCAAGGTGCGCGCCGGAAGCAAGCTCACGGTCACCGGCACCATCGTCCCCAACCGGAAGATCGGCGCGGCGACCATGGACGGCGAGGTCCGCTACGGCAAGGCCGCCAAGGTGACGCCGCAGGATCTCGACGGCACCTGGAAGTTCGTGTCGCCGGTGGACCGCGATGGCGATCAGCAGCGCCTCAACGGCACGCTCATCTACGTTCGCGGCTACGAGCACGTGGTTCGCTTCGACGCCGCGGCGGGCACCGTTCGCGAAGAGCGGGTGGAGAACGGCCGCTGGCCCCGCGCTCCCAAGTATCCGGACAGCTTCACCGTGGGCGCCGTCCCCTCGGGTACCGGCCCCGGCGTCATCGTCATGCAAAGCCGCGGCGGCTGGCCCGACACCGCGCGCATCGTCTCCTTCGGGGGCGGCAAGATGAGCCTCGACGTGGGCGGCGACGCGCCGATCCTGCTCGAGCGACAGTAATCGGGCGATTGGCAAGTACTGCTCCGCGCGGAAGTCCGCGGGCGCAGTTATCCGTACTGAATGGTCCGTTCGTCGAACGCGCTCACTCCGGAGCCACGCAAAGCCGAGCGCGGCTCGCCACCGGAATGCCCGAGCATGCGCCGACGCAGCACAGTCCGGGCGCGCCGCCACCACACTCGGAGTACGAGGTGATGCCGCCGGTGGGCAGCGCTTTGCAGAAGTGGCCGCCCGAGCATACCGGTGCTCCCTGGGGAGTCACCTTCACGGCGTTGCCACACTTGCCGCAATTGCAGGTGGCCGAGGCCAGATCGATGCACGTGTTGCTGCACACGTCGCGCCCCGGTTGGAAACCGGCATCGCTTCCGGCCACCGGAAAGGAGCAATCGTCGCATCGGGCAACGCAGCGACGGTCGGCCAGCTCGCTCGGGACGTGGCAGCTCGGGCCGCTGGAGACGTCGCGCGAGCCCACGCAGTTGATGGTGGTGGTCGGGCACGCCGCGCAGTCCAGCACGCAGGTGCCGGTGGCGGCGCAGGGGAACAGCTTCTTGTCCAGGGACGCGGAGTAGCAAGCAGGAAAGACCGCGTCGGAGGGTACCTTGACGTCGAGGCCTGCATCGCGCGGTGGGTCGGTGGTCCCCGCGTCGTCCCGGCCGCTCGCCTCGATGGATCCGTCGGCAGTGGACCCTCCGCCGCCCGCAGCCGGCGTGCTCTCGGAGCCACAGGCCGCCAATGCGAAACAGAGTACCAAGCCCAAGTGCGCTTTCGAGAGCGCGGAAATTCGAGGTGCGAAGCTATGCATATGGGCCGGTGGGATGCGACCGCCGGCGCCGTCATTCACGCATACTGCGCCTTCCGACAGCTCATGCGTGCAGGCTCACGCGATTGGCAAGTACAGATCCGTACGCAAGTCCTGCGGCTCCGCGTTGGTGGGATTGTTTCGATACACCTCGTAGGGCGAGCCCTGGCCCACCCGGTGCCCACTCTTCGGCAGCCACTCGCCCATGAAGCGCGCCCAGGTGTCGGCGAGGGTGGCGTACGAGCCAAGGTGGGTGGTCCGGGCGTAGCGGCCCTTGGGCAAGCGCTTCTCCGCGAGGCCGACAGGAAGGGTCGTGCCTTCGGCCACCGTGAGCCCGGCGTCGGAGCTCAGCTGGTCCACCGGCGTGCTCTCGGGATCGTCGTAGTAAATGGCAATCATCGCCACCTCCGGATAGGCGAGTAGTCCGCCCGGTCCGGCCAATGCACCCAGCTTTGCGAAGGCCTCGGAGATGCGCGGGTACGGACCCACGTGGGGCACGGTGGCGACGCGGAGCTCGGGCATGTTTTCGACGGTGACGTTCATGAGAGTGCCTCCTTGGACGAAGCGAATGGTGAGGTTGGATATCGAGGTCGAGAAGTGAATACCGGAGAGTGCCGGCAGCTCGAACGGGCTCGGGCCCACGCACGCCGGAGCGCCCTCGCCGGTGCCGCCGGTCTGACGAAAGCCGGTGGGTGAAGCGCCATAGGCGCGACGGAAGGTGCGGGTGAAGGCCTCGTGGGTCTCGTAGCCGGCGTCGAACGCGATGGTGGTGACGGAGGCGTCGCTCCTCAGCAAGCGGTGGGCCGCGCGCTCCAGCCGCAAGCGCCGGTGCATCTCCAGCGGCGTCTCGCCAAGCATGCCGCGGAACACGCGGTGAAAGTGGAACGGCGAGAGAGCCGCCTCCTTGGCCAGCGCTTCCAGGTCCAGGGCCTCGTCGAGGCCACAGGCGATGCGCAACGCGGCGCGCTCCACCGCGGCTTCGTAGAACGTTCGGGTGTCCGTCTTCACCCGAACCAAGCTAGCGCGGGCGAAGGGGCCCCGCTTGACCGCCCTTGCGAATCTTCAGTAGTCGATACGCCGGCCGCGCACGAAGGCGCAGCCGCGACCGGCGTGCTTGGCGGCGTACAGCTGCGCGTCGGCGGCTCCGAAGAGCGAAGGCATCTCCGCCGTGTCGTGGGGCCAGGTGGCGCCCCCGATGCTCAGCGAGATCCCCGCTTCGCGGGCCAGCGAGCCGAGCCGGTGCGCGGCGGCCACCACGTGCTCGGCGCTGGCTTCCGGCAACAGCACCGCGAACTCGTCGCCACCCAACCGCGCGGCGATATCGTGCTCGCGCAGGTGCCGGCGAAGGAGCACGCCCAACGTCCGGAGCACGTCGTCGCCCGCTGCGTGCCCGGCGGTGTCGTTGATGCTCTTGAAGCGATCGACGTCGAGGAGCAATACCGAACAGCTGGCGCCGCTGCGCTGGCAGCGCGATCGCTCGGCTTCGAAGCGCGCGTCGAGCTCGCGCCGGTTGAACACGCCGGTGAGCGCGTCTTCGCGCGCCGCCGTCTCCACCCGCGCCAGGAGCGAGAGGTTCTCCCAAACCAGCGCGGTCTGATCGGTATAGAAGCCCACGTGCGCCAACTGCTCGGCGCTCACCGGCATATGCGTGTACCGGTTGTCGGCGAAGAGCAGACCGCGCAGATGACCGTGCCCGCGAATCGCCGCCAGCACGAAACCACTGGTTGCGTCGAGCGCGGCCAGCGCGGGATTCACCGGAGCGCCCGTGAAGGTCACCGCACCCGACGCGGCCAGCGCCGCCGAGAGCTCGTCGCCCGGCGCGGCCTGGGTCTCGAGCGTCTCCACCTGTTGCTGAAAGCGGGTATCCACCCGGCGCTCCGACGAGTCGTCGATCATCTGTTCGAGGGACTTTTCCTCGAGCTCGATGGCCTCCCAGATGCGATGGGCCTCTTGCTCGTCGGCGGGCCCGATGGCCTTCTGCCCCACGAACACCCCTCGCGCCTCGTCGAACACGAAGAGCGCGGCGCGGTTGAACGAGAGACCGTAGCCGGCAGTCACGCCGGAGAGCATGACGTACAGCGCACGGTCCAGATCGCGCGTCTGCAGCATGTGGCTGGTGATGCGCTGCAGGGTGACCAAGCTCGAGGTCTGGAACGCGAAGTCCTCGAGCACCCGCGCGACGTCGCTGCCGGCGAAGAGCGAGCTGAGCACGTGACGCGCCACCGACCGCAGGTCACGCTGCAGGTCGCCCGCCGTGAGGGTGCACGAACGCTCACCGAGCGTCGCGACCACTTGCGCTGCGGAAGCGCCGAGCCGCACCTCTCCGATGCGCACCCGGTCGCAACCGAGCGAGAGCTTGAGGAGCTGGAGCGCCGCCTCGGGCGCCGTGGAGAGCTCTGCCGGAAGGTCGGCGTCGATGCGAATCGGTTGGGGCAAATGCGCGAACATCGCGGCCACGTGCGGGGCGATGTTGGCCATGCGAACCGCACGCTGCGCCTCCGGCGGAAGTGGTTCCAGCGCGCTCGTATCGCGATCGCTCACCCCTCCGAGTATACGCTCGTGCGTTTGCGCAGATCGAACGAAGGCCTGCGCCGTATCGAACCGATGCTCCGCGCACGGTTGCTCGCCCTCGTACTTGTCGCATGTGCCGGTAGTGCCCCGTCCTCACCAACCACCCCACCGCCGAAAGCCACCGCGGTGGGGTCGGCGACCGCACAGCCGCCACCGGTCGCAACGGCGCTCGTTGCGCCGGGGTTCGTGCGTGGTCCGCCGCGGGAGGACTGCGCCCGACCATTGGACCCACCGGTTTGCAAGAAGGGTATGGTGCTGGCCACCCGCTACCCGTGTTCGGGCGGAGATCGACCCATGTGTCCGCCCCCACCGACCTACGCCTGCGTCCCGCGTGGAACCGTTCCGGAAGAGCCCCACTGCGAGAAGCTTCCTTGATGGTACAGAAGCGGCGGCTCCGCTACCTCGTATTCCTGCCAGAGCTCAGCGAGGACCGGCGGGAACCACGACGGTGTTGATGGACTTCACGCTGGCGCCCGCCGGGTAGGCGTAGCTGACGGCGAGGCTCGAGAAGCCCCCGGAAGCCGAGGAGCCCCAGCCCCAGACGGTGAGGCCGAAGGTGCCGTCACTCTTGATCTCGTGGCGTCCGTTGTCGCAGGTGCCCTGCTTCTGGAAGTTGCCACGAACCAGGTCGACGCGCGCGTATTCGTAGTTCGCGCCGAGCGGTTGCCATCCGGTCACGGTGCCCACGCAGTCGAGGTTCACGTCCTTGAAACCGGTGGCGGTCTTCTGGCGCACCAGCACCAAGTTGGTCTCGGGATACGTCGGATCCGTGAAGAATACATACGATCGCAGGTACTGCGCCGACGGGATGACGTTGACGAACTCGGGGTCGCCCCGGCAATCGCCCAGGCCGCCGCTGGAGCCGGGGAGCGAGGCGCAGCCGGTCATGTGCGCCGACATGTAGAACGGATGCTTGTCGTCCTGGCTCTTGACGATGAAGCCACCCGGTGACTTGAACTCCGCCACCTGGCCGAAGGCGAGCGTCTGCGGCGCGCCCGGGGGAATCGAGGGCTCGTAGGTGAGCGAGGTGCCGTCCACCGCGCCCACGATGCGCCAGGGGGGCGACTCTTCTTGCCCGTCGAAGCGATTGCGGTACCGCACCGCCACGTACTCGGTGCCCAGCGCCTTCACCGGCGGCAGCTGCTGGTGCGCCGAGTCGCAGGCGGCATCGCCCACGTCGATGGAGAGGCAGGTCGCGCCACCGAACACACCGATGGGCTTGTCGGCCTCGATGGCGCTCCCGGTGAGCTCCGCCGGCTGCGTGAACTGCAGCACCTGGCCGCGCTTGAGGGCGTAGGTCTGGGGAACGCCCTTGCCGGTGGCCGCCACGCCGGCGCCGCCGACGATGGCCGCGGTGGGGCTGACCTTCACGTTGGTGCCGTCTTCTGCGGCGATGATCTCCAGGAACGGGTTCGCCTGCGCCCCCAGGGTGCTCCTGCGGAACGCTTTGACGCCCACGTAGTTGGTGCCCCAGGCGCTGGTGGGGAGGAGCAGCGTGGCGCTGGTGGCCGCGCTGGCGCCGCCGCCGTACGGGTAGATGTCGTAGGCCACGACCGGAGCGCTGGCCGTGATGTGGAAGCCCTCGCCCAGGCCGGTTCCGGTGATGCTCGCGAGCCCGCTGGTAAAGCCCGGGGTCACGCCGCCGGGGCAGCTGGTGAGGGCGCCGCCGAAGCGGCTCAGGAAGAGAATCGCCACTTCGCCCGGGGGAATCTCGTCGTTGGTGAGCGGCTTGTAGGTGATGGCCTGCCCGGAGCCCGCGGGGATGCGCGCCATGCCGGCGATGTTGAGGGGAACGCCCGCGCGATCGGCGGTGAGCTTCACCGCGCTGCCCCAGGTGTTGGCGATGAAGGCCGCGAAGCAGGCGCCCTGCCCCTCGCTGATGACGTCGGGCGCGACCGCGAAGTAGTCGCAACCGATGGTGCTCTTGTTGGCCTTGGCGCTATCGCAGGCAGCGACGCAGTCGCCGGCGGCGCAGCCTTGCTCGAGGGGGCAGGTCTTGATCACCTTGCCGTCGCCATCGAGCACCTGGTGGAGGTCGCTGGAGCACTGACGCTCCGCGGAAACAGGCCCGCCGTCGCCTCCGAACAGGGGTCCGCCGTCGCCCAGGGCGCCGCTCGCCCCGGAAGACGAGCCTTCGAAGCCGGTGGGGTCCGGGTTCGACGAACAGCTCATGGACGCGGCATAGACTCCCGCCGCCGCGAGTGCGAAAAGGACAGAGCGCTTCATGATACCGAAGGTAGCAGGATGGTTGCGCGGGGCACGTTTTCGGCCCTCCGGAACGCGCCGCCAGACTCGCTCCCGGAACCCCTGCTCAGACCGCTGTACACACTGTCACGAACCCCCTGTGTGCAAGTTCGGGGCAGAAACGGGGAAAAAGCCTGGGGACGCGCTGTGGAAAGTAGACAAAGGTCGTACTCCCCACCCCCGTCCCTCCATTC
>JABFRG010000708.1 GCA_013141295.1 Polyangiaceae bacterium | reverse complement strand
GGCGAGGCCCTTCTTCGACTGCACCTTCACGAGGGAGGCGGTCAGCGTCGTCTTACCGTGGTCGATGTGACCGATGGTTCCGACGTTCACGTGGGGCTTGCTGCGGTTGAATTTCTCTTTCGCCATGACGCTGAGCTCTCCTGCTTACGGTTGGGGGGGGAGCCCACCACGAGGCTTGAACTCGTGACCTCTTCCTTACCAAGGAAGTGCTCTACCACTGAGCTAGGTGGGCAACGCTTTCGAACAGACTACGTTTGCGTACGCGAAAGACTTCGGGCCGCATCAAAACGGCTTACGTCCCCAAGGCTTGGGCGTGCGCCGAGAGCCTCTTAGTCGGTTCATTCGGCGATGTCCATAGGGACACTCGAAGGAAAACTCGAAAGACTCTCGGAGCGGGTGGACGGGTTCGAACCGACGACGGCTAGCTTGGAAGGCTAGCGCTCTACCAACTGAGCTACACCCGCAAGTGACGCGAGGATTCGTAGAACAAGGGGCCGGGATGCGCAAGAGGGTCCATCGGAGCGGCGAACTTTATGGCCCGAAAACGAAAACGGCGCCCACCGAGGTGAGCGCCGCTTCGTTTTACTGCTGTGGAGAGTGATGGATTCGAACCATCGAAGGCATAGCCGGCAGATTTACAGTCTGCTCCCTTTGGCCACTCGGGCAACTCTCCGGAAGGTATCCGGAACTATCGTGACTCGTGTCGTAAGTGAAGCTTCTGAAGCGTTTCGCGGGGTGTGCTGCTGGGAGAGCTAGCGAGGGGACTTGAACCCCTAACCACCGGTTTACAAAACCGGTGCTCTACCAGTTGAGCTACGCCAGCGAGCGCTGAGAGGTCGCGGAACCTACCGCAGCTCGCTCCGCTCCACAAGAGAGAGAACGCGCAGCGTTCGTTTTTGCCCTGCAAATTCGTTCCGTAACGGCATTCGCCGAGGCCCGAGCCCCTGGAAAGCGCCACCGCGCGGGCCATCTTACATTGCGTGAGCTTCAGGAGCTGATAGTACACGCCGGCTCGACGCTCTCGGTCCGCTTGCCGGACATGCTCCTGGCTCGGTCCAGGAGAATCGTGCCGCGGGGGCACGATGCGACGAGCGCCAGTCGGTGGGTCCGCCCACCCAGGAGGACCTCAAACATGCTTTCTCCCTCTTCGTTCGTCCGCAAGTTCTCGTCCGTTGCCGCGCTGGCCGCTGCGGTGGTCGTCACCGGCCTCGTGGCCTGCGAAACCGTCACCGTCGGACCGGGCAAGCCCAAGGACGGAGGCGTGAACGAAGACGGCAGCGTCGAGGGCGAGGACGGCGGCGACACCGACGGCGGCGAAGGCGTGGACGGCGGCGACGGGGGCCCCAAGGTGCCGCTCATCGACCCGCCCACCAACTTCAAGCGCACCATCAACTGCGAGACCAACCCCGCCGCGTGCTCCGCCGGCACCTGCGCCCAGAACCTCGGTCCCAACTGCAGCGGGCAGTCTCCCTGCCGCGGCCTCACCAGCGGCCTGAAGGCCCTCACCGTGGCCGACTTCCCCCTCAAGATTCGCACGCCCAAGCTCACCGCTGCCGACACGACCTGCCGCACCCTCTGCGGGCCCACCGACAACACCGTGTTCGCCATCAGCGTCCAGGTGAAGACGCCGGAGAACAACCAGCCCATCGCCATCAAGGTGGCGCCGCCGTGGAAGGTCTCCGTGGGCGACGATCGCTACGGCCCGGTGTACTGCCTGAGCGGCGGCGATCCCGTGCCTTCCTTCGCCGGATCGCAGTGCGTGGCCTACTACGGCAGCGGCAACGGGACCTTCGCCATCGTGACCTCGGACCCCAACGCCGCGGCCACCGACGTCATCGTCGACCTCCTCACGGTGGACCAGTGGCCGACGCAGCTCGACGGTCAGTGCCCGTACAAGTGATCTGACCGCGAGCCTCGGCTCCGAAGCCCGCGCTGGAAACGGCGCGGGCTTCGTGCATTTGGGGGGGCTTGTCGGGCGCGAGATCCATACTATACGGTATGGTATGGTTCTCGTTCAGGTTGCGCTCGCTGCCGCGCTCCTCGCCATCGGGGCGCTGCACCTGGCTTGGGCCTGTGGCAGCACCTGGCCGCGCGCAGACCGCGCTGCGCTGGCGGCGCTGGTGATCGGACGCCCGGTGCTTCCGGGGCCAATCGCCTGCGCGGCGGTGGCCTTGGTGTTCTTCGTGGGAACGGCGCTGGTGGGCTCGCTGGGTCACCTCTCCGGCACCCTCGCGACGATGGCGCACGGGGCGACCCTGGCCATGGCCGCGGTATTCGCGCTGCGCGGCGGGTGGGGCTTCTTGGAGGCGCGGGTCCGCCGCGAGATCGTGGGCACACCCTACGCGGTCTGGAACGTGCGGCTCTACTCACCGCTGTGCGTGGGCCTCGCGGCACTCGCTGTGGTCGCGGGCGCCTCGTCGTGAAGAAGCGCGTGAGCAAGGACGCATGGCTGCGCAAGGGGCTGGCGCTGTTGCGGGCTTGGGGCGAAGGCGCGCTCACGCTCGACCGCCTGGCCAAGGCGATGCGGCGCACCAAGGGCTCGTTCTACCATCACTTCGCAGGGCAGGACGACTTCCGGCGGGCGCTGCTCGCGTCGTGGGAGGAAGACCTCACCTCGGCGCCAATCCGTGCTGCTGCAGCCATCGCCGACCCGCTCGCGCGGGCCACCGCGCTCTCGCGGACGGTGCGCGCGCTGGATCAGGACCTCGACCTCGCGGTCCGGGCGTGGTCGCTTCGCGATCCCGTGGCACGCGCCGCGTTCGCCACCGTGGATGCACGGCGTCTCGAGGCGATCGAGGCCATTCACGCCGCGAGCGGGGCGGCCAACCCGCGTGAGCTCGCGATCGTGGAGTACCTGGCCTTCGTGGGCTGGCAGCAGCTGCGCGGCACGCTTCCCCCGGACCTCGATGCCGCCGACCTGGTGCGGCGGGCCACCGCAGCGCTCGCCGAGGCGAGCGCGGCCCGACATCGGCGCTCGCGACGAACGCCGCGGAGCGTCGCTCAGTAGTCGCCGCCGCCACCGCCGTCGTCGCCGCCGTAGCCGCCCCCGTCATCGCCGCCGTAACCGCCGCCGTCGTCCTGACCGCCTCCACCGTCGTAGCCGCCGTCGTCCTGACCGCCGCCGTCGTCGTGACCGCCGCCGTCGTCTTCGCCACCGCCGTTGTCCTCGGGGCTGTCGTGGTCCTGGTCCTGGTCCTCCTGCTCCTGTTCCTTCTGGAGCTCGTCTTGCTCCTTCTGCCAGTCGGCGTCGGGCACCGGCCCGCCGGAAGACTGCGGGCGACGATCCTCGATATTCTCGCTGCGTCGGAAGTCCTCCCACCGCATGCCGCCGGAGACCGAATCGAGCGCGTCGAGAGAGAGCGAGACGAGGTTGCTTTTGTGTGCAGGTTGCATGTGATTCACCTTTTCGTGTGCAGGGAGCTAGTGCATCGGCCGTGCCGCATCGCGACCCCGCCGAAAGCCACGCGGGCAGCGGAAACGTGCATACGGGACGGGTACGACACCGTAGGTTGCGGTCGCAGGACGAGCCGAAAGCATCCGGCCCGAGCGCACGTTCACGCTCTGGCTGACGATCGCGCGATGGATCATCGGATCCTCTCCGGTGGTCCCGCAGCATCCCCCGCTCGCGTCAGCGCGACGTCAACCGCGCGGCAGCTTCTCCCGGGCCTTCTGCTCTTTCTCCTGCTGCAGCTCGACCTTCTTCTTGAGGATGTCGAGGGCCTTCTGCACCTCGGCCTCGGTGTACGGAAGCTGCGCGATGGTGGCCTTCTCGTCCTCGATGGCCTTGTCGATGGCCACCTTGGTGGTCCGCGCCTTCTCCAGCCACACCGAGGCGTCGCCCAGCTTTTCGCCGAGGGCGATGGTGCGGATCATCATGTCCGCGCCCTTCTCGAGGAGCACCCGGTAGCGGACGTGCATCATCGAGAAGAAGAGCTGCTGCTTGTCTTTGGTGTTGGCCATCTTGTTGGGTGGGATGGCCATGAGATCGTGGTGGAGCACCCGGTACATCTCGCCCACGCGAAAGCCGCTCATGGCAGCCCAGCGCGCGTCTTCGCTGCGAATCGCGTCGGTGAACGCGCTCTGCGCGGCCAGGAGCATCGCGCAGCGAACCTCGAACTTGCCGAGGAACTCCTCGGTGGGCACCGCCAGGCCGATCTTTTCCGAGCGCACGCGCCGCGCCTCGGCGAGACCGAACTGCAGCTGCGCGGCGGCCACTGGCAAGCGGCCACTGGACCCGTAGTGGGTCGCTTCCATGATGTCGAGGCCGTCCTGGATGTCGCGCATGCCGTGTACGTCGTCGCCCTGCTCGACCCGCGCCAGGCCGCGCGCCCCGAGGCCCGTCATCTTGCTCACATCGTCGGCCGGGGAGAGCGCGAGGATCGTCTCCGCCAGGGTGCCGAGCTCGGCCCAGGCCTCGCCGTAGGCCGCGAGGTTCGCCTGGCGAAACAGCCCGGCGCGGGCCTCCGGTGTGCCGGAATAGGCCCGCTGCAGCTCGGCGTACCGCGCCTTGGCCTTGTCGCGATCGGCGAGCGCCTCGTAGGCCGCGCCGAGGTCGAGGAGCACGCGGGGACTGGGCTCGGCCGCGCGCAGCGCCTCGAGCGGCTCCAGGGCCGCCTTGTAGTCGGGCTTGAGGAGGGCCTCGTCGGCCCTCCGCCGGAGCTCCGCTGCGGTCCCGGTGGTCTTGTCGGTGACGATCTGGTTCTGCGTCGTCTCGGTCTTCGCAGCCGAAGGCGCAGCGGCCGGCGGCGTCGCTCGCCCACAAGCGACCACAGCCCCCAAAAGGAGCGCGGCGAGCAGCGAGAACGAGGAGCGGTGTACCAGACGTCGCTTCATGGAGAGCATTCTGAAGGATTCGACGGCCGAGGGCATCATCGGGTTCAAATCTCGCGAGGATTCTCCGTTCACCGAGAAGACGACATGTACGCCCCTTCGAAGCACGCCGCGCTCGCCCTCCTCTGCCTTCCTCTTTTCGTGGCGTGTGGCGCAGCGGAAGACGGTCGCAGCCGCTTCGACGTGGAGTCCGATGCCGGCGCCGGCGATGCCGCCACCCCGCCTCCGCTGGGCGACAGCGGCGTCCCCGGGGCGACCCGCAGGTGCTCGGCCGACGGACATGCGATCCTCGACGGATCCGGGGCGGTGGTGGAGCGCTGCGGGGGCACACGAGGCTGCGACGACGTGACCTTCACGTGCATCGACGCATGCCAGGCGGCGGCCGCGCAGGCCCACGCGGTGGGGTGCGAGTACTATGCAACCTACATGGAACAGGTGCTCGCCACGACGCTCGGGCAGACCCCGTGCTTCGCGGCCATCGTGGCCAACACCTGGGACACGCCCGCGCACCTTTCGGTCGACGGCTTCGCCAGCACCTTCGCCATGGAGCAGTTCACGCGCCTGCCGGTGGGGAGCGGCGACGCCATTCGCTACGAGCCCTACTCGGCGGATCGCGGCCTCGCGCCGGGCCAGGTGGCGGTGGTGTTCCTCTCCGGGGAGGAAGGGGCCGCGCCGTTGTGCCCGGTCCCCAGCGCCATCCCCCGGGGCACCATGGTGAACGGCAGCGGCATCGGGAGCTCCTTCCGCATTCGCAGCGACGTACCCGTGGTGGCCTACGAGATCAACCCCTACGGCGGCGGCGCGGCGCACACCACCGGGGCCTCGCTCCTCCTGGCCACCGGCGCCTGGGGCACCAACTACGTGGCCGCCAATGCCTACGCCCACGATCTCGCCGACCCCTCCCTCAACATCGTGGCCATGGCCGACGACACCAAGGTGACGATGGTGCCGCGGACCGACATCGTGGGCGGCAACGGCGTCCCCGCGGGGCGCGCCAACGTGCCCTGGACCATCACCCTCCAGCAAGGCCAACAAGTGCAGCTCTCGCAGCCGGCCGAGCTCACCGGCAGCGTGGTGCAGTCCAGCAAACCGGTGGGGCTCATGGCGGGCCACGCCTGCGCGCGTATCCCCGTGAGCAACCCCTACTGCGATCACGCGGAGCAGATGATTCCCCAGGTGAAGGCGCTGGGGAGCGAGTACGTGGGCGTCATGCACCTGCCGCGGGCGGGCGAGCCCGGCTTGTGGCGGCTGGTGGGCGTGGTGCCCGGCACCAAGCTGACCTGGTCGAGCAACGTCGGGGGCCCGTCGACCCTGGGCGCCGGCGAGACCGCTGAGCTGCTCACCGACGCACCGTTCGTGGTGAAGAGCCAGGACGATGCCCACCCGTTCTTGCTGTTCTCCTACATGATCGGCAACCAGTGGAAGCCGGCCCTCGACGGCATCGGCGACGCCGACTTCGTGCTGGGTGTGCCGCCCAAGCAGTGGATGAATCAATATGTATTCTACACTGACCCGACGTATCCCTCGTCGCACGTGGTGCTGGTGCGCGGCAAGTCGGAGGGCGCGTTTCGCGACGTGACGCTGGACTGCGCGGGGCTGGTGCACGACTGGGCGGCGGTGGGCGACTTCGAGTACGCGCGGGTAGAGCTCACCCGCAAGAACTTCGAGCGGGTCGGCGACTGCGCTTCCGGGCGCCACGAGATCAAGAGCGAAGGGCCGTTCGGCCTCTGGGTCTGGGGCTGGGGCTCGCCCGACGCGCCGGGCACGCGCGACGTTTCCTACGGGTACCCGGGCGGCATGAACGTTCAGCCGATCAACCGGGTGTACGTACCCCCGGTACCTCGTTGAGGTCGGTACGCTACTTCGATGCGGTGAC
>JABFRG010001246.1 GCA_013141295.1 Polyangiaceae bacterium | reverse complement strand
CGAACGCCTCGGCCTGCGAGTCCTCGACTTGCGGCACCAGAAGGACGAACTGTAACCCATGAGGTTGGGCGATGTTGTTACCCATGAGGTCGGGCGACGTTGTTACCCATGAGCTCGGGCGCTCACCGCCAGCGGGAGGGGAGCGCAGAGCCCGACCGCGAAGCGGGAGCCACCGACCGCGAAGCGGGAGACCGCGAAGCGGGAGACCGCGAAGCGGGAGACCGCGAAGCGGGAGACCGCGAAGCGGGAGACCGCGAAGCGGCCCAAGCAAGCGACGTCGATCCATGACATGACGCCGCCGGGCGAGCGAACGGGGGATGGCTAGGGAGGGCGCCGGTCACTCCCGCACCCTCGTTCGTGAGGACGACCGACCGACGCCATCCCCCGTGCAGCCGCCCGCCGGCGTCATGTCCGGAATGTCACCGGGGCGGGGGCGGTTTGGGTGCGACCTTGTCGTCCTGGACGCAGGACGAGAGGTCCATGAGCAGGAAGAGGAGCGCCTTCTCTTGGGGGGTGAGGTCGGCGTTGCCGCAGGTGGTGGGGATGGTGGTGGCGTTGGTGCCGGCCGACACGTGGATGTCGCTGAGCACGCCCTTCCCGCACTGGTCTTCGGGCTTGAGCCCCACCGGCGTGTTGAAGCTCATGTACTTGGTCTTGTACTGCTCGGCGTTGGTGTAGACCCACTGCGACGCGCTGGCCGCGGTGTGCTGCGTGATGCTGTAGGCCACCTCGGTCATGCTCATGGTCGCGCCGTCGGGGCTCGAGCCGTTGTTCTGGAGCCACTTGCCGAACGACGCGCCCTTGGGGAAGCTCGTATCGAGATTGAACGTCGCCGCACCGTTGCGCGCTCCGGCAGTGGAGCCCCAGGTGGCCACGCTCTGCAGGTCGGCGGGGCCGTTCTTGAACCAGGTGTAGTGGTAGTGCGTGGCGAAAACGCGGCCACCCACGTTCAGGTAGTCCCGGAGGAAGCCCATCTGGGCCGGCGACTTGGTCTCGTTGTGCTCGGCTCCCTCGCAGGAGAGCAGCACCATGTCGTACTTGGAGAGGCTGGCGGTGCTGTTCCACAGCGCGGTGTTGGACTCGTTGTTGGAAGCCCCGGCTACGTTGCCGCCATTGCCGTGGAACACGTGGACGCGCCCGGTGCCGGTCGGATTCGTGAACTCCTTGGGGTCGATGCCGATGCGCGGCAGCAGGCACGGGAGCGGGTCGGCGCTGCCGGTGGAGACGGCCATCTGGGGCAGCTCGCCTTCGTCCTGGTTGCGCGGGAGACGCATCACGTCCTCGTTCCCCGAGGCATCCTTCTTGTTGTACGTGTTCTCTTTGCAGGCCTCGACCTTCACTTCGATGGCGCGGCGCCACTTGCCCACCTGGATGACCAGCGGGATCTTGTCGGAGACCGGCACGTCGTCGAGGACGAAGTCACCCTTCTCGTCGGTGATCGCCGAGACCACCGGCGACACCGCGAGGGAGCCGCACTTGTCGCAGCTGGCGCCGTGGGTGATGGCGGGCAGCGGTGCATTGGGGATGTAGACGATGATGTTGTAGAGCGGAATCTTGCCGGCCGGCTCGAAGATACGTCCCTTGATGCTGGTCTTCGGACCAGACGTGCAGGATACACGCAAACACTCGAGCCCACGGCACGGGGCGCTGCCCTCGCCGGTCCCCGAGTCGTCGGGCGGGAATATGCCGCTGCTCGCGCCGCTGCTGGAGTTGCCGCTGCTGCTGGCGCCACCGTCGAAGACCGACTCGGTCCCGTCGGTTCCGCAGCCCTGGGTCCCGAAAATACCGAGCCCGCCCACCGTTGCGAGCGCGGCCACCGTCAGCCATCGAAGTACGCGCATCGTCTGCCTCCGTAAGTCCTCTTGGTACTATCCGGGAAGGCGGACTGCGGCGCGAGCGGAATATTCCCCAAACGTGTAATTGGTGGGAGCCGCGCGCACGTTCCCCTGCCCGGCTAGCTGAGCCGGCGCGACAGGGGGACGATGTCGGAGCCCCCTACTACTTGGGGACGATCGGCGGGATCTTGTCGTCCTGCACGCAGGACGAGAGATCGAAGAAGAGGAACTCGAGGGCCCGCTCCTGCGGGCTGAGATCGGTGGTCCCGCAGGTGGTGGGGATGGTGGTGGCCGAGAGGCCGCCCGAGACGTGGATGTCGCTCATGACGCCGCGTCCGCACTGGTCGTCGACCTTGGCGGCCACCGGGGCGTTGAAGGTGAAGTACTTCACCGACTCGCTGCCGGTCCCGGTCCCGCTGGAGATCCAGCGCTGAGCGCCTGGCTTCACGGTGCCCACGTCGGAGGCGGTCTCCGTGAGCGCGATCTGGCCGAGGGTCGCCGTGGCGCCGATGTTCTGGAGCCAGGTGGCCATGGCCTTGCCCTTGGGGAAGGTCTGGTCAATGTCGAAGGTGGTGGCAAAGCTGCCGCCACCGCCCCAGTTGACGAGACCGGCCACGTCGGCCGGGCCGTTCTTGAACCACGTGTAGTGGTAGTGCGTGGCGAACACGCGACCGCCAAGGTTCAAGTAGTCGCGCATCGCCTGCTTCTGGGCCGCCGACTTGGTTTCGTTGTGCTCGTCGCACTCGCAGCTGAGGAGCACGATGTCGTACTTCTTCAGCGAGCTCGTGTCGTTCCACAGCGCCGTCTGCGGATTGGGCGCGCCGCCGCCCTGCACGTCGCCGCCGCCGGTGCCCTTGTACACGTGCACGCGGCCGTTGCCGGTGGGGTTGGTGAACTCGGAGTTGTCGATACCGAGCCGGCTGAAGAGGCAGGCGAACGGATCGCAACCACCGGTGGTGATGGCCATCTGCGGCATGTCGCCTTCGGCCTTGCTGCGCGGAAGGTGCATGACCTTGGGATCGTCGAAGCGGTTCTCGCGACAGGGGTCGACCTTGACGACCATCTGGCGACGCCACTTGCCGACCTGGAAGACCAACGGAATCTGCTCGCCGTCGGGCGCACCGTCGATGGTGAACTCACCCTTTTCGTTGGTGAGCACTGCCTTGGGCACCGGGTTCAGCGCGGTGCTTCCGCACTTGTCGCAGGTGGCTCCGGAGGTAACTTCCTTGGGCGGCGAGTTGGGGATGTAGACAACGACGTTGTAGAGCGGCACCTTGCCGGCGGGGTCGAAGATCTTCCCGGTGACCTTGGTGCTCACCCCGTTGCACTGGTGCACCGCGCACTCGAGGTTCACGCACTGATGCGCGTCGGCGTTCTCCTGCTTGCAGTCGCCGAAGGCGCCGCAGTTCTGCGGCCCTCCGTCGCCGTTCTGGTTCTGGCCGTCGCCGAACCCACTGCTGGGTGTGGAGCTGCAGCCGTTGGCTCCGGCAAACAAGACCCCGGTCACCGAGAACCCTGCCATCACCGCGAGCGTTCGAAAAGTAAGCATCTCGTCCTCCTATCCCGCTCCCTGGAATAGCACGCCTGCGAGCGGTTACAACGAACCGACAATTTGGCGCGTTCCCGGGAAATTGCGACGCGGCGCGCCAAGTCATGGGTGTGGCGTACCGCGAGACCAACGTACGGCCGTCGGCAGCCCGAGCTTCCTCCGCGCGCTTACTTGAGGCAGGCCTTGATGCCGTCGGAGGACTTGGAGGACATCGCGCAGCCGTACATCTTCTTGGTCACCACCTGCTCGTCGCAGGGGCCCATGCCTTGCTGACCTTTGACCTGCGCCTTGGCGGTAGCGATCATCTCCGGCGTCACCATGCCGCTGAGCCGAGGATCGCCGGCGATCATGACGTCGAGCATGTGGTCCACGAGCTTGTCGCACTCCTTGGGGGAGATGCGCGGCCCACCGGCGCTGGAGGTGGCGGCGGTGGAGGCGGTGCTCGAAGGAGCGGGCGCGGCCGAGGTGGTCACGGGCGTCACGTCCGGCTGCGTTGCGGTCGCCGTCTGTGAAGGGGCCGGAGCCACGCCGGCGTCGGGCTCGATGGGGACCATCTCCACGGTCTTGGGAGACTCGGCGGGCTTGGACTCGCAAGCCACGAGGAGGGACAAGAGAAGCAGGTACGACCGCATGTGCCCGAGACTTTGCGCGAAGAACGCCGCGCCCGCAAGCTCAAGCTTCCGTAAGTTTTGCCGCCGGCGCAGCGGCCCGGCCGCGGGGATCGTCTGCGGAAAAGACGATGGTGAAGATCACGAAGAGCACCCAGAGCGCGGCCAGGTGAAACAGCATGGCGCCGCCGCCGCGAGCCCGGAACAGGTAGCCGGAGACGGGCGGCCCCACCAGCATGCCGGCCGCATAGAAGGTATTGTAGAGCGCGTTCGCCCGGTGAAGCTCCTCCGGTGGAACCACGTGCCCCTGCAGTGCCAGGCTCACCGGCGAGATGGTGGCCAGGGTGGCGCCTGCGATGGTGACGGCCACCCCCATCATGGCGAACGAGTCGAGCAGCACGAAGGAGGCCACCATGCACAGCCCCACCACCGCCAGCACGCGCATGACGCGCAGGTGCCCGAAGCGATCGCCGAGGCGCCCGGCGAAGCTCGAGAAGCCGAGCATGCCCAGCGCGAAGAGCGCGGTGAGCAGGATGGTTCGCTCCTCCGGTATGCCCTTCTCCTTCACCAGGTAGAGCGGCAGCAGGGCCACCACCGAGATCTGGAAGTAGCCGTACGCGAACGTGGCGAAGCACGAGGTGCGGATGCGCCGCAGGATGTCCATGGTGCTTGCGGCGGAAGGCGCGTGCGCGGCAGCAGCAGCCGCCTGCGATCGCGAGGCGAGCATCACCTGCGCCAGTAGCGCGGCGGCGATGGCGAAGGCCCCCGCCACGTAGAACACGCGCGCCATGGGAAACAGGCCGATGAGCACCCGGGCCGAGAGCGGCCCCACCACGTAGCCCACCGCCAGGCAGGTGGCGTAGAGGCTCATCACGAAGGCCTTGTGCGATTTGCCGGCGCGCCCCAAGAGCTCGGTCTCCGCGGCCACCCACACCACCACCGAGAAGGCGCCGTCGCAGGCGCGCACCACCGCGATGCTCGCGGTCGTCTCGCAGCGCGGGAACAGCGACACACAGACGGCGTAGCCGAGGAGCGCCCCCACCAGCGCGCGCTTGGGCGACAGCGCACGCACCAATGCGCCGGAGGGCAGCGAGGCGAGCACGATGCCGGTGGCGAACGCCGTGGCGAGCCAACCGATCTCGTGCTTGTCGTAGTGGAGGTGGTCGAGGTGGAGCGACACCACCGCGGTGGAGAGGCCGTAGGCGATGCCCACGAGCAGCATGACCCCGTAGATGATCCACACGTTGCGGTCCGCGATCCGGCGCATGGCGGCGCATCCAAGCACAAAACGCCGCGAGGCGCGCCGGCGTTCACCGTGCGCGCCTCGATGCTGGGAAAAGACCGACCTTCAGCGAACCGTGATGGGCGTCTTGGAGGGGCGCCACTTGTTGTCGAGCTCGCCGTCCACCACGCGCATGCGGTCGGTGTCCTCGGCCTCGGCCAGCATCGATTGGTAGCTCGCGCCCTTGCCGTCGATGAGCGTCGCCACCAGGCGGCCGGTGGCGTAGCCGCTGCGCCAGGAGGGCGTCTCGAGGCCGTTGGTGATGAGGTCGAGGTTCTGGGTGCCGCCCTCTTTCAACGGGATGTAGCCCTTGTGATAATAGTTGTAGGATACACAGCCGTCGATGAAGAGGATCTGGTAGCTCTTGGGGAAGTCGGAGGCCGAGAAGCGCGTCGGGTCGAGGGGCCCCGAGCCGATGTACGAGTGGCCGTTGTAGATGTAGACGTCGCTGCTCTTGATGGCGAGCTTGTGCGGGGCCTGGTCGCTCTCGACGCCGAAGTAGGTGATGATCTTGTAGGTGAAGTCCTTCTCGGGGCCGCTGCCGATCTTCACCTTGGCCTTGGATTCCAGGGTGATCCAGTGCTTGTAGAGGCGCTGGCCCATGGTCTTCTTGAGCTCGGCGCGCTCGGCGCTGGTGAGGCCGGTCATGCCGTCGGTACCGCCGTTGTTCCAGGCGAGCACCTTGGGGAAGGTGAGGCCGCTCACGGTCTTGCCGGTGGAGAGCGTCACCGAGGCGATGCCCTCGCCGTCGATCTTGGTGAGCTCGAAGGCGCGCACCTTGAACAGCTCGTTGAGGTTGTCGACCCACTCGCCGTAGCCCGCGTCTTCTTGCGGGCCGCCCGCCGGGGCCTGGTGATCGATCATGCCGTACACCAGCGAGATGACCATCTTGCCCTGCTCGACGCCGCCGGCGTAGAGGCGGTCGTACTCGGGGTAGGTGTTGCCCTTGCGGGTCTTGTCGGCGCCCAGCTTCACCGTGATGGGCCAGTAGAGGCGGTCGACCTCGCTCTTGGTGACCTTGTCCGCGGACGCCGCGCCGGTGCCCAGCTTGAGGCGGTCGGCGCGGATCGCGTCGTCCTCCGCCTTCATGACGGTTTCACACTGCGGGAGGTTGGGGTTGAACACGTACCAGAGCGGGAACTCGTGCGCGTCCGAGTCGTTGGCGGTGCACTCGCGGATGATCCGCGCGGTCTCCGCGAACTGGCGCGGTCCGAGGAGCGCCGAGCTCGTGCTGGAGCGGCCGGCGTACGAAGGCGAGACCACCGCGTTGTCCTTGTACGTGTAGCGGACCTCGAGCATCGGGCGACCGGCGGCGGTGGGGTTCGCGGTGTCCACGACGGTGACCGTGCGCTTCTTGAAGGTGGTGGCGTCGATGGCCTTCAGCTCGCGATTGTTCACGGCGATATCGGCTTCACGAAAGGCGCCGAACGCGG
>JABFRG010000989.1 GCA_013141295.1 Polyangiaceae bacterium | reverse complement strand
CCGTGCGCTCGAGCATGGTCCGGTAGCTGATGATCTCCGCGCCCCCCACCTCGAAGGCCTTGCGGTAGCACTCCCTTCGCCCCACCACGTCCGCGAGCTCCCGCACGACGTCGGCCAGGGCCACCGGCTGGCTGGGCGTCCGGGTCCACGCCGGCAGCAACATGAAGGGCAGTCGATCGACCAGCCGATTCGTGATCTCGAAGGACGAGCCCCCCTGCCCCACGATGAGACCCGCGCGCAGCGTCGTGACCGGCACGCCGTGCGCGCCGAGCGCACGCTCCACTTCGAGTCGACTCTCCTGGTGCCTGCCGGCGCCGGAGATGGCGCTCAGAAAGACAATCTGTTCCACGCCCGCCGACGCCGCCGCGCGCGCGAAGTTGTCGGCGGCGAGGAGGTCGAGATCGGCGAAGCCCGCAACCGGAAGCCCGGCCGAGGGCGCGAACGAATGCACGAGAAAGACCGCGAAGCGCGCGCCCTTCAGGGCCTCTTCGGCCTCGCTGCGGGAGACGAGATCCACCGGACGCCAGACCGAGACCCCCGACCCCGGTCGGGCTGCTCGCGGTCGACGACTGAGCCCCACCACCGTGAAGCGCGGCGAAAGAGCCACCGCGAGGGCCTCGCCGATGAAGCCGGACGCGCCGGCGACGACGACAGTGGGACGAAGGACCGGGGCAGCATGGGCAGTTCGCACGGCCGGGTGTGGTTGCAACCCGTGCGCCACGGGAAACACCCGACGTTAAGCCACACCGGCGCGCTCCGCGTTGGAACCAGCGCGCCTCAGGTGGGGCATCCGGCCGCAGGGTCTACGGGCTACGCCACCCGGCACGCATCCGCGAACTCGAGCCGCGGATTGCGAGGGTACAGCTTGGTCTCGTCTCCGTAGCCGAGGTTGACCAGGAGCGACGAACGCCAGGTGGTACCGGCAAAGAACGCGGCGTCGACCGTCGCTCGGTCGAACCCGCCCATCGGCCCGCAATCGAGGCCGAGGCTGCGCGCGGCGAGGATCATGTAGCCGGCCTGCAGCGACGCGCTCTGCAGCGCCATCGCCGCCCGCGCCGGCTCCGGCATCGACGCGAGCTGATCCTTCATGGCGGGTCGCGCCGGAAATAGCGTGGGCATCCGCTCGTAGAACGCCTCGTCGTAGGCCACGACCACCGTCACCGGCGCTTGCATGGTCTTCTCCACGTTGCCCTCGGCCAGCGCCGGCCGAAGCTTCTCCTTGGCGGCGGCGCTCTTGACGAAGAGGAACCGCCCCGGCTGCGAGTTGGCCGCGGTGGGCCCCATACGGAGGAGCCCGTACAGATGCTCGAGCACGGCGTCGTCGACCGGTCGATCGCGGAAGCCGTTGTGGGTTCGCGCGTCGAGGAACAGGGTCTTTTCCAGCTGGGTCTGCGAGCTATCGGTGACGGACATGGTGAACCTTCGGCGCTACCGCCGGTCGAGGGGTGTGCGAGGAGAAGAGATCAGGCGAGGGCGGGGTTCTTCGTGGTCGATGCGCCCTGCGGTGCGTCGGCGAAGAGTGGCTTGAGCGTGCGCGCAGCGGGCCGGAGCGCCCACGAGGCGGCGACCAGGAGCCCGATGACCAGCGGGGTAATCACCTTGCCCGCGTCGTCGCCGCTGGCGGCGTGCGAGGCCGCGGCGCCGGTGAGATCGAAGATCATGCCGGCATACGCCCACTCCTTGAGACGGGGGAACTTCGGCACCACGATGGCGAGCGCGCCGAGCACCTTCCAGATGCCGAGAATGGTCAGGAAGTACACCGGGTAGCCGAGGTGGGCCATGCCCGCCACCATGTCCGGGCCGTGCGAGAGATCGCCGGCGCCGCCCGCGGCGAATGCCAGAGCCACCAGCACCGTCGTCACCCAGTATCCAATCGTTCGCGCTTTCATTCGAGCCTCCGTGTGCTCTTCCGATGCGCCATCATGCCTCGCGGCGCTGCCGAATCGATGCCTCAACAATGGGAAGCATTTGCTACTATTTCGTCCCAATGAAGGATCCCGTCGAAACCTCGGAGCTGCTGGCCTTCTCCTCCACCGTCGACGCCAAGTCGCTCTCCAAAGCAGCGGCGCTCCTGGGCGTGCCCCGGGCCACCGTGAGTCGGCGCCTGCAGCGGCTGGAAGAGCGCCTGGGCGTGCGCCTCCTGCGGCGGACCACGCGAAGCCTGGCGCTCACCGACGCCGGCGAAGCGCTCTACCGCCACGCGCGCATCGTGCTCGACGCGGTGAACCACGCAGAGGCCAGCGTCCGCCGCACCGATACCGCCATTCGCGGAGATCTCCGGGTGTCGGTACCGCCGATTCACGATCGCGCCTTCACCGCGATGCTGTGCGACTTCGCGCGGAAGCATCCGGACGTGCGTTTGCAGATTCACTTCTCCACGCGGCACGTGGACCTCCTTCGCGACGGCTACGACGTAGCCATTCGCGCCGGCAGCCACTTCGAGCCGGGGTTCGTGGCGCGAACCCTGGTGCGCGGGCGCCTGGTCGCGGTGGCCTCCGCCGCATACCTGGCCGAGCGGGGAACGCCGCGGACGCGCAAGGACCTTCGACAGCACCGCTGCCTCATGGGGTTCGCCCGGGGTGAGGTTCCGCAGACGCACTGGCCGTTCGGAAAGGACGGCACCGTGCACGTGGAGGGTGCGTTCTTTTCCAACGAGATCACCATGCTCGCCGACGCCGCGGTGAACGGGCTCGGCATCGCGCTGTTGCCCGAGGTGATGGCGGGACCGCTGCTGGCGGAGGGGCTGGTGGAAGAAGTGCTGGCCGGCCAGATCGGTGGCGAGACGCGCGTGGCGGTGGTCTATCCGGAGCGTGAGTTCGTGCCCCCGCAGGTGCGCGCCTTCGTGGACGCGGTCGTGGCTTGGGGTCCCACCGGCTTCGGGGCGCGCCTGGTGGAGCAGTGCAAGGAGGCCATCGCCTCGGACAAGACGCCAAAGGTAGCACCGCTCACGGCGGCGGCGGGTAGCTCGCGAGCTTCGCGGCGAACACCACCCGCGCGCCGGCCGCTTCGGTGAGCCCCCAGAGCAGCCCCTTGGTGCCTTCCACCATGAGGTCCTCCGGCGCATCGGCGAAGGTCGAGGTGGCGCTCTTGCCGGGCTTCACGCGATAGAGCGCGCCGCCGCCGCCGGCCGGGGCGCTCGACGACAAGAAGTAGGTGCCGCCCTTGGAAGCCCCGCCCTGCACCTGCGTCTCTCCGAGGAGGAACGCCTCGGTGGGCCAGGTAGTGGAGGCCGCGTCGCGGCGCACGAGCAGATCGGTCCCCGGGTCGAGCGGCCATCGGAGCGCCTTGCCGGCGAAGCGTCCAGCGCAGGCGGTGGCGCTGCAGTACTCGCCGGAGACGAGCGAGGGCGGCGTCGTGGTTCGGTCCAACGAGACCCACGAGAAGATGGGGGCGCAGGCGCCGCGCTCGGAGTACACGCCAATTTGCGGGATCACGTACTTGTAGAGGCCCGCGCGGCAGGTGGTGGCGGTGCAGCCAATCACGTCCTGGTCCACCGCCACCTCGAGGATGCGGCTCATGTCGAACACCCGAAAGCCGGTGCCGGTCTGTGCAACATACAACTTGCTACCGAACCAGACGATGCCGCCAGCGTGGGAGTCCACCGGTACGAAGCTGGGCGCCGCGGCGGAGCCCGAGGGCTCCACCAGAAGCGCGAACCGATAGCGCGGCACCGCGGGGTTGGTCACGTCCACGAAGGCCACCCGCACGCCTTTGCCCAACGTGGTGTCTTCGTAGAAGCTCACGAGGACGATGCGCTTGCCGCCCACCAGGCCGCTCGCGTCGGCGTCGGGGGTGCCGGTGATGCCCTGCGGGATCCAGGTGGCCGAGGCGTCGTCCTCGGCGTTCCAGCGGAGCGCATAGTCGACGCCGGGAGGACCGCCGGGCACCGCGGTCACGGAGGTCGCGATGCGATTGCCGTCGGCGGCCACCGCGGCCGGCGCGGTCTTGGTGGTGATCTTCTCCAGCGCGTCGAGGATGGCGCCATTGCCGCCGAAGCCCGCCGCGGGGCGCATGGGAAACGCACATCGATCGACGGTGCGCAGACCGGCGCCGGCGGTGAACGCCGCGGGCACCACCGGGCAGGTGGCGGTGGCCGTGGCGCACGGGTCCGGAACGAGGGTGCTCGCATCGCCAGCATCGGCGTCGCCAGCGACCTCACCCCCATCGACCGGGGTCACCGCCGCGCCATCGATCGTGGCAGCATCGGACGCGTTCGCTGGGAGCACCGGCGCCGGGTCCGCCCCCGAGGTACCGCAGCCCTGGAGAGCACCCGAGGCACAGCCGAAAGCCAGGGCACCGAGCAGGACCGCATGGAGGGATCGCATCGAGGGTGCCTCAAGCATGTCACATGCCACCGCGGGAGCCGGTCGAAGACGCGAATCGACGACGATTCGTCCACGAAGTACCGGGCGCGCTCGCGGCGCATCGCGAGGATCGCGGCGGGCCGCGGGGCGCGTCAGGGAAGCGGAATGAACTCCTCGTCGTCGCCCGGGATGGCCGGAAAGCGCCGTCCGCGCCAGTCGTCCTTGGCGCGCTCGATGCGCGCTTGCGAGCTGGAGACGAAGTTCCACTCGATGTGACGCGGGCTCTCGAGCGGAGCTCCGCCGACGAGGACCACGTGCGCGTTCTCTCGGGCGCGGACCGTACGGGCCCCCGGTCCGAACACCAGCATGGATCGCTCCGGAACCACCGTTTCGCCGTGCTCGACCGTTCCCGTGACCACGTAGACCGCCCGCTCGGCGTGCTCGTCGGGCATGGTCAGCGATGTTCCAGCAGGCATCTGCGCTTCGACGTAGAAGAGCGGCGAGTGCACCGCCACCGGGGCCACCACGCCGTAGGCGTTGCCGGCCAGCACCCGGATCCGCACGCCGCCTACCTCGAGCTCCGGCAGCGTGTCGCCCGGGTAGTGGCGAAACGACGGCTCCGTCTCCTCGTGCTCCTGCGGCAGCGCCACCCATAGCTGCAGCGCGTGCAGGCGCATGCCCCGTGAACGCTCCTCGGGCGGCGTGCGCTCCGAGTGGACGATGCCGCGGCCCGCCGTCATCCAGTGAATCGACCCGGGCCGAATGGTGGCCTCGGAGCCGAGGCTGTCTCGATGAAAGACCGCGCCCTCGAAGACGTAGGTCACCGTCGAGAGGCCGATGTGGGGGTGCGGCCGCACGTCGAACCCACTCTCCGGCGGAAGGTCCACCGGCCCCAGATGGTCGAAGAAGCAGAACGGACCCACCAGGCGCCGCGCCATGGCCGGAAGCACCCGCGCCACCGGGAACCCGTCGATGGGCCGCGCGCGACCGGGAATGAGCGTGTCGCCGACGTCGCCGCTCACGGCGTCGTCTCCAGCGGGGCGGTCTCGATCTCCACCGTGCTGGAGGTCATCAGCTTGTGCACCGGACACCGCGCCACCACGTCGTACAGCTTGTGCTTCTCGGCGTCGGTGAGGGCGCCGAAGAACGCGATGCGCACCCGGAGCACGTATGTGCCCTGGCGCTCCTTGCTGTCGTCGCGCTCGATCTTCGTCTCCACGCGCTCGAGCGCGATACCGTTCTTCTTGGCGTACCAGTGGGCGGTAAGCGCCTTGCATGCGGCGAGCGAGGCATCGAAGAGCTCGTGCGGTCCGGGCGCCGACCCCTCGCCGCCGAGCGCGGGCGTCACGTCCGCCTGGAACGTGTGGCCGTCGACCTCCAAGACCTGCCGAAACTTCCCGTTCTCCGCCGTCTGCGCTGCAATGCTCATCGATGTTCCTCTCGGCAAAAACGCGGCGCCCGAAAGGAGCGCCGCGGCCGAGAGAATACGAGCCTTCGCGCCGCCGTGCACCTGCATGCACGGGGGCAGGGCAGCTCACTTCACGATGAGCGGCTGCGAGTCGCTTTCCTTGCCCTGGTAAATGGCCTTGAGCGTGGTCGCGCCGACGCTCACGCCGGTGACCACGCCATCCTTGGAGACGGTGGCCACGTCGGTGTTGCCGACGTTCCACACCAGGTCGGCGCTGGTGGTGACCACCGAGGTGGTGCCGTCGGCGTACTTCACCGTGGCCGACACCTGCTGGGTCTTGCCCTTGTCGAGGGTGATGCTGCCGCCGATGTCCAGGCTGGAGATGGCCTTGCCATTGCTGTCCACGGTGGTGGTGCTGCTGCAGCCGCCGGCGACGAACGAAACCGGAAGAGCGAGCGAAGCGAGGAGGGCGAAGCGAGAAAAGAGTTTCATGATGGTTCTCCGAACGAGAGACGCGCCGGGGCGCAAGAGCGCCGAGCATCGGCGCGGGAGGAGCGAGGAGCACGCGCCATTCCAGGTTCGTCCCCGCCGATTTCTCGGGATTTTGCCGACCTCACGGGACCAGCGCCGAGGCGTTCTGCGACAGGTGCGGCGACGCTGCGAGCCCGCTTCGGCCTGGTTCGTGGTAGGAACCCGGCCCTCATGCGCCGCTGGAAACGATGGGTCGACCGCTGCTCCGATGCCTTGCTCCAAGGCGACCACGACGTGCGCGCCGCCGCCACGCGCCGACTCTCCGAGGTTCGTTTGCGCGGTCCGGGGAGCCTGCGTCCGCGGCAGGTCGCTTCGCTGATGGTGCGCTTTCGCGACGCCGTTCTCCGCCATCCGGACGCCGACACGCGCCGCGACGTCGCGTATCTGCTGGCCCAGTGGGGCGACCGGCGAACCGTGGGCGTGTTCCTCACGGTGGTCGCCGATCCCGGCGCCGAGCCCGAGATCCGTGGCCTCGCGGCCGAGGCCCTTGGC
>JABFRG010001241.1 GCA_013141295.1 Polyangiaceae bacterium | reverse complement strand
TTCCTCGGCTTCGAGGTCGACGAGCAGGTCTCCGATCGCCTCGCTGCCCTCAAGCGCAGCGGACGGAGCCCTGCGGACGCACTCCCCTTGCCGCTTCCGCTCGTGGGCCCGCTCTCACCCGCGAAGCTCGCCGAGGCTTTCGCGGGCCTCGGCGGCGAAGCGCCGTTCACGGTGGTGCCCGGAGGCCGGCAACTCAAAGGCGCGGCCCCTGCAGCTCCCGACGCTGCGGTGAAGCGGCTGGCGGCGGCGCTCGTCTCCGCCAGCCCGCTTCCCACCGAGTACCCGCTCCCGTTCTTCAAGGTGGAGGGGTAGGGTGCTCGCGGTGGCCCTTAGCGCTCAGCCCGATGCCCCCCGCGCGCCGCGGCTTTCCGAGGCCACCACCGTGCACACGCGGATTCTGCGCCTGGCGCTCGGCGTCGAAGATTCGCGCTCCTACTGGGAGCATGCGGACCCGATGGTGGCGGGGCCGAGCCGCGCGCTCCTTGCCTTCGAGAAGCGATGGTTCGGCAGCAAGAGCCTCGAGCGCACCCGCTTCCTGCTCGCGAACTTCGCGGATCGCTACGATGTGTATCCGGAGTCGCTCGCGGTGCTCCGCCGGTGGCGCGGGATGGAGACCTCCACGCGGCAGGCCATCTGTCACTGGCACCTCCAGCTCTCCGATCCGCTGTACCGCCGGTTCACCGGGGAGTTTCTGGTGCAGCGTCGCGGCCTCCCGAGCCCGAAGGTGGACCGTGATGTCGCCCTTCGTTGGGTAAAAACGGAGTTCCCCGAGCGCTGGGCCGAAGCTACCTGCGTGCAATTTGCAAGCAAGCTGATCTCCGCCGCCTCCGAAGCCGGTCTCATCGCGGCCAAACCCAATCCGCGGCCGCTCTTGCTGCCGAAGGTGCCCGACGTGGCGCTGGAGTACCTGCTCTATCTCCTGCGCGGGCTCGGCTTCGCAGGCACCCTCACCGAGAACGCGTACCTCGCATCCGTGGGTCTCACCGAGGGCTTTCTCGACCAGCGTTTGCGTGCGCTGCCCAACATCCAGTTCCGCCGCATGGCGCAGCTCACGGAGGTGGAGTGGCACGCGCCCTCGCTCTCGGCGTGGGCCGAGCTCGCGGGGGTGAGCCCGTCATGACCGAGCCGCTCTTCACGCAACAGACGCTCGACGAGGGCGTCGCGGCCCTGCGTCGCGATCTGCTCGCCGAGGGCGGACCGCAGATCAGCACGATGCGCAACTATCGCTTTGCGATACTTCCCTATCGACCGGCCGACGAGTTCAAGCTCCGCGGCCTCATGCGTCGGCTGACCGACGATCTGCGCAACGCCGGCTGGGGCGTCCTGCCCATCTCACTGCAGCAACTCCTTCTCGCACGTATTCGCAAGACCGGAGAGGCCAACGTGCAGGCGCTCATCACCCGTGAAAAGCGACTCTTCGAGAAAGATCCCGAGCGGGCTCTGGCGCACCTGCGCGACAAGATCGCGCCTCACATCGAGGGGCCCGATGGCATCGCGGCCGACGTCGCGGCGCTCATCGCCGACTTCGCCGAGAAGCATCCCGACGGCGCCGACCGCACGCTCGTGCTCATCGGTCGCGCCGGCGCGCTCTACCCGTTCTTCCGCTCGTCGGCGTTGCTCAAGCACATCGATGGCAAGACCCGCAACATCCCGGTCGTGCTCCTGTACCCCGGCGAGCGCAAAGACACGACTGCCCTGTCGTTCATGGGCGAGCTCGACGCCGACCGCGACTACCGCCCCCGCATCTATCCGTGAGCCCACCCATGAAGATTCGAGATCTGTTCGTCGCCGACGTCACCCGGGACATTCCGCCGGTCGTCTACTTCCACGAGCAGTCGCCGGAGAAGCTCCAGGCCGAGGTCGGTGAGTACATCATCACCGGTGGGTACCCTGACGGCGATCCGCGCGGGCGCCGCGTGAAGTCGGGTATTCACGAGCAGTTCGTGCATCTGCTGCGGAACGTACATGCCGAGCTGCAAAAGAAGAACGGTCCCGAGCTGCCGGCCTCCTGGATCTCCGGCTTCTTCGGCTCCGGTAAGTCGAGCTTTGCCAAGCTCTTGGGTCTGTCGCTCGACGGCGTGAAGCTGCCCGACGGCACGCTGCTCTCGACGGCACTGCTCAACCGCGACGATTCGCCACGACGGCAAGAGCTGGTGGACGCATGGGATGCCCTCGCCAAGCGCTTGAACCCCATCGCGGTGGTATTCGACATCGGCGGCGTCGCCCGCGACAACGAGCACATTCACTCGGCCATCGTCCGCTTGGTGCAAGCGCGGCTCGGGTACTGCTCCAAGAGCAACCTGGTGGCCGACTTCGAGCTCAAGCTCGAGCGAGACGGGGAGTGGGAAGCCTTCGTCGCCACCGCAAAGAAGGCGCTCGGGAAGGACTGGAAGCTCGCCAAGGAAGAAGAGCAGGCCGACGACCACTTCTCGCACGTGCTGCACGTGATGAAGCCCGACCGCTACCCCGAGCCCACGAGCTGGATCGACAGTCGCGCCGGCGCTCGCACGGGAGCCGGCACCAGCGTGCGTGAGGTGGTGGAGTCCATCGACGCGATGGTCAACATCCGTGCCGACGGCAAGGCGCTGTTCATCGTCGTGGACGAGGTGAGCCAGTATGTTCACCAGGACGAGAGCCGCATGCTCAAGCTGCAATCGTTCGTGTCGGAGCTGGGCCAGCGGCTGAAGGGCCGCGTGTGGCTCTTCGCCACCGGTCAGCAGAAGCTGGAAGACCAGGCCGAGAACAACAACCTCGGCAAGCTGAAGGACCGCTTTCCCACCAACCTCCGCGTGCACCTCGGCACGACGAACATTCGCGACGTCGTCCACAAGCGCCTGCTCAAAAAGAAGCCGGCCATGGAGAGCCAGCTCCGCGAGGTCTTCGCCAAGCATCGCGGCGATCTCAAGCTCTACGGCTACGCCTGCGAGGAGATTACCGAAGAAGACTTCGCCGAAGTGTATCCGATGCTACCCGGGCACATCGACCTTCTCATGCAGGTTACATCCAACCTTCGCACCCGATCGACGCGCATTCAGGGCGATGACCACGCCATTCGCGGCCTCCTTCAGCTCCTGGGCGAGCTGTTTCGCGAGCAGAAGCTGGCCGACGGCGAGGTGGGCTCGCTCGTGACCATCGACGCCATCTATGAGGTGCAGCACTCCGCACTCGACGCCGACGTGCAGACCACGCTCGCGCGCATCTTCAACGATCCCTTGGTGCGCGACGACGTTCTCGCACAGCGTGTTGCCAAGGCGGTGGCGCTCCTCGAGCTCATTCAGGAGCAGACACCCACCATGCCGCCGCTGGTGGCTGCATGCTTGTATTCGCGGCTCGGCGAAGGCAACCGCGTGCAGGCAGTAACGGAGGCGCTCGAGAAGCTGCGAACAGCCAGCCTGCTCTCGTACTCCGAGAAACACGGATTCAAGATTCAAAGCTCCGCCGGCCAGGAATGGCAGCGGGAGCGCGACGACATTGGCGTCACGCAGGAGCAGATCAGCGAGATCACGCAGCAGGCCATCAAGGCGCTGGTGGGGGCCATGCAAGAGCGACCTCGCTGGAAAGGTCGCACCTTCCCGTGGACGCTCTGGTTCTCCGACGGCCGTCAGGCACACGACGTGAAACTTCAGGACGCGCGAGAAGACTCCACGGTGGCCGTCGACTTCCGCTTTCTCGGCCGCAAAGAGGACCGCCTTTCCAGCGCATGGGTGCCGAAGAGCGATCAAGATCAGCTTCGGAACCGCTTGCTCTGGCTCGTGGGGGAGTCGGCGGCCATTGAAGAACACGCACGCCAGGTGGCGCGTTCCGACCGTATGCTGGAGCGCTACCGCCCGCGGCGCGAGTCGCTCACGCGCGAGAAGCAGCGATTGCTCGTCGAAGAGGAGACACGGTTCGACGAGCTCGACGCACGGGTGCGCAACGCAGTCGCCGAGTCGTTCCTCGAAGGCGCCGTCTACTTTCGCGGACAGCACATTCGACCACGCGACGCGGGCAGCTCGTTCGCTGCGGCGCTCAGCGCCGTCGCAACCCGCGTGCTCCCTGACCTGTATCCGCACTTCTCGGAAATTGCCATTTCGCCCGCCGAGCTGAACCAGCTCCTGGAGAAGGACCTCACCGGCCCCTCCACCAAGTTCATGGACGGCGGGCTCGGGATTCTCACGCTCGACGCCGGCAAGTACGTGGCCTCTTGCGCGGGCCTGTACCCCACGCGCATTGCCCAGGAAATCGAGCAGAACGGCGGACTCTCCGGCCAGACCCTGGTGGGCACGTTCGTCAGCCCTCCGTATGGCTACGCGCCCGACCTGGTGAAGGCCTGCTGCGCGGGCCTCTTGCGCGGAAAGAAGATTCGCATTCGACCGGAGCACGGGGACGACATCACGTCGCACCAGGATCCTGGCGTTCGCGACCTCTTCATTCGCGATCGTGATTTTCGCCGCGCCGAGCTCTTCCCCGCCACCGAGGGCGAGGTGAGCGCGCGCGACCGCATCGCCATTCGCAAGTTGTTTCAAACCTACCTGCAGCTCGATCCCGAGCCCGACGACGAGCCCATCGCCGACGCAACCTTCCAGGTCTTTCCCCAGCAGCGCGACCGCCTTCGCGACGTGGAGCGTCGCTTCGACAAGCTGCCCGGCCGCCCGCCGCTTCCCGCCGCGCTCCAGAAGCTCGCGAAGGCACTCGAAGAGTGCTGTCGCTCCCGCCAGGTGCAAAAGACGGTGGTCGAGGTGAAGCGCAGCCTCGACGTCTTGCGCGATGGCTTGCAGCAGCTCGGCATGTTCGCCGGCGAGCTGACCGACAGCGCCATCGAGACGGCGCAACAAGCGGCGGCAACGTGCGATGTCCAGCTATCGCAGCTCCATCAGTTGCAAGCGCTCGGCGGCATCGAGGAGGACGCTGCGGCCCTCACGAGCCATATGGCAGCCGAACGCCCCTGGCGGGATGTCGGCCCGCTCGCCCCGGCCATCGAGCGCATTCGCGCGCGGTACGTCGAGGAACGTCGCGCGATTCTCAACAAGCAGAACGCCGAGGCGGAGGCCATTCGCGCCCGCGTGAAGACGCGGCCCGGGTTCGCGCATCTCGACGCCGACCAGGCGCACCGCGTCCTGCGGCCGGTCGCCGAGATTCTGGTCGACACCACCGCCGAGGCCGTTTCGCCCACGCTCGTCGAGGTACGCGACCGATTCGCCAGCCGCGTTCACCAGGCCGAAGAGCAGTCCAACGATCGCCTCGACGAGGAGCTGAGCAAGAAGACCGACGGCCAGATCATCAAGGTCGACACCCACCTGCGCGGCCGCGAAGTGGCGAGCCGCGAGCAGCTCCAGGCCGTGTTCAAAGAGCTGGAAGACCGCATCGGCCCGCTCCTCGACAAGGGCGCCCGCGTGAGGATTGTTTGAGACCTAGCGGCTGAGCATCGGCCACAGGAATTTGGGAGGAATCCATGAGCGTAGTAACCGTACCGATTCAGATGTACAGTCGTCGACAGAATACAAACAAGGGCGACGCCCAGTATCGAATTTGGTTTCCTCGAAGCGACGCCAACGTCGTCGCACGTCACATCCCTGCGCTCCAGCTGGCTCTTGCGAGCAATAAAACCTGGTCGACGGAGATTGGGATCTCTTGGCGCAACGGCGGGGTCACAGAGCCGTTTTTGCTGGGGGCGTACGCGAACCAATCAGGGGAGATGTCGTTCACCGCTCCGTCCGGCAGCAAACTCTTCACGTTTGCTGCGCAGCGTCATCATTCAGCAGCGGAGCACGTTGCCATCCCCGGCTCTTGTCGAATCGAAAATGGAGCTATTGTCTCCATTGTTTTGGATGTCGCTCTCTAATCTAACCCGTTGTCACGTTGCACTGGAATGCTTGCACCGAACGCCAAGAAGCTGCTCGCCGAAACCATTCGCGGCACCCAACAAGACCCGGAGAAGGGCCTACGGGGTCGCCTTTTGCGGGCGATCCACGACGAGGCCGACCGTCGCTACCGGCTCTCGGTACCCATTGGGCAGGCGGGCCTCGACGAGACGCACAAGAAGCGGCGCGAGCGCATCGAAGCATGGGTCGACGAGCGGGCGCGCGCCACGAAGCCCAAGAATAAGGCGGAGCACAAGGTTACGGCGGAGCGCCTATTCGCCCAAGCTGAGAAGGAGGCGGCGGCCACGCTCATCAACCGCCTGGTGCTCCTGCGACATCTAGAGGCGCTCGGCCTCTCCAAGCCGCTGGTCGTCACCGGTGGCTGGAGCAGCCGCGGCTACCGCGAGTTTCGCGAGTTCGCGCCGACCCTGTGCATCAACGGCACCACCGACGCCACCGAGGGCTATGCCACGCTGCTACAGCTCGTCTTCGATGAGCTGGCGCTGGACCTGCCGGGGCTCTTCGGCGATGTCGGCCTCGCGCGGCTGTTCCCGGTGCCCGCGGCCACGCTCCGCGAAGTGATCGAGCGGCTCGACGAGCCGGCGCTCGCTTCGGCGTGGACCGACGACACCACGCTCGGCTGGGTATACCAGTACTGGAACGATCCCGACCGCGAAGCCCTCGACGCCAAGATCAACGGCGGCGGCAAGATTGAGCCGCACGAGATTGCGTCGAAGACGCAGATGTTCACCGAGCGATACATGGTGGAGTGGCTACTGCAGAACAGCCTCGGCCTCACCTGGCTGGCGATGTGCAAGAAGCACGGATGGACCCCGGACGGCGACCGGGTTCTCGGTCCCCTCGATGCGCGGCGCGCGGAGTGGCGCGCCAAACGCGAGGCCGGCGAGGTCGCCCTCGATGCGCTGATGCCCATCGAGGGTGAGCTGGAGGAGCACTGGAAGTACTACGTGCCGCAGCCGATTCCCGATGACGCCGTGGAGAAGGCGCCGGAGTCCGTTCACGCCATCAAGCTCCTCGACCCAGCCTGCGGGAGTGGGCACTTCTTGGTCATCGCTTTCGGCCTGCTCGCCGCGCTGTACCGCGAAGAAGCCCGCCACAATGGCACGACGATCACCGACAAGGAAATTGCCGAGTCGATTCTGGAGAACAACCTCTTCGGCATCGACATCGACCCTCGCGCGATTCAGATCGCCGCTGCGGGGCTGTACCTCAAAGCCAAGTCGCTCGCGAAGGGCGCGCACCCCAAGCGCCTGAACCTGGTGGCGCCAGTGCTGCAGCTCGGCAATTTGCCTGCAGACGATGCGGCCGTGGTGCAGCTCCGCCGGGAGCTGAAGGAACAGGCCGGAATTCCCGAGGACCTGACCACCAAGCTGCTCACCGCGCTCGCGGGGGTCGACTACTTGGGCTCGCTCTTGAAGGTGGACGCCGCAGTCGAGGATGCCATCAAGCACGTGGAGCTAGAGTTCGAGCGCACCCGCGGGCAGGGCGACCTGTTCGGTGGCTTCCCGAAGAAGAAGGTGAAGATCTCCGCCGAGCAGGCCAAGGCGACCATCGTCGACAAGCTCGAAGAGTTCCTGAGCAAGTGCTCGAAGTCCGAAGACCTCGGCTTGCGGCTGGATGGCGAGCAGCTCGCCGCTGGGGTGCGCCTCGTGCGCATCGCCAAGGAAGGCACGTACGACGTGGTCGTGGGGAACCCGCCCTATCAGGGCACCAGCAAGACGAATGCGTTCGGATATGTCGCTGCGACCTATCCGCGGGGCAAGGCCGACTTGTACGCGGCGTTTCTCGAGCGCGGTCTGCAGCTCGCACGAAGTGGCGGAATCTCGGCGCTCCTCACCATGCGCGGCTGGATGTTCCTGGGCCAGTTCGCGGAGCTGCGGAAGGGACTGCTCAGGGAGAACGACTTGCGATCCATCGGGGACTTCGACCGCGGCGCCTTCGACGATGTGCCGAACGAGGTCCTCGCGGTCGCCGCTCCGGTGTTCCGCCGCGCCCCGCACCCCGGCGTGCCGAGCGTTGCGATGCAACCAACGCCGCTAGACGACAAGTCCTACGATCGCGAGCGCACGAAGCGCAAGCGAGGTGCGCTGTTGGCTCAGTTGGGGCGACACGACTTCGACCCGCGTGGCTTCGAAGTGATCGGAGGTGAGCCCATTGTGTATTGGTGGAGCCCGAGTCTCCTCTCGCAGTACGCGGCCGTTCCCAAGCTCGGAGAGACGAGCCCGGCGCGGTTCGGACTGAACAGCGGGAACAACGCCCGATTCCTTCGCAAACACTGGGAGGTGGCCCGGGCCTCCTGCCTAAGCACGCGAACAAATGTGCCGTATCGGGCCAGTCTCGAGACCACCTGGACGAGGTATATGAAGGGGAGTGCGGGGATTTGCTGGATTGACCCATGCGACGACGTCTGTGTTTGGTACGGCAACGGATTGCAAATCAAGGTTCTGGCCGCACATCTGTATGGCAGCTACTCGCGGCAGATTCGCAACGAGCGAGTATATTTTGGATACGGTGTTGGCTTCTCAATGATCGGGGCGTCCTTCTCTGGCCGCGCACACCGCTGGCGGGCCGTGATCGATGGAATGGCAGCATCTTTGTATCCCCCGAATCCCGCCGAAACGGTCTGTTTGATGAATTCTAGTCGGGCCAAGTATGTCCTCGAGTCCTTGAATCCCACCGTCCATTTTCAAGTGGGCGACGTCAACAGGTTGCCCATGTTCGAGGTGCCTCATGCCGAGGCAATTTTTGCGTGCGTCGAGGAAATGTTTGGTATTCACGAATCTCATCGCGAGACTTCCACAGAGTTCAGTGAACCCGGCCCCTCGAGCTGGGCGAGCGTTCAGAGTTGGGCACAAGCCGCGGTGGACCACGAGGGGCAGGGTGAGCCGTCACCCTTTCGGCAACTCCCCGAGCCGAGCTTGCCCGAGGCCATAGTTTCATTCTCGATCGGGGTTGCCCTTGGGCGTTTTACGCCTGCTGGCGGTCAGCCATCAATCTCTGAAGGAACACTATTCGTCTCTCTCGAAGAACGCGCAATCGGAGAGTCTCTCTCTGAAGCGTGGGCTCAGCACGGCGCAGCAGTAGGCAACGGTGACGACCTCTCCACCTATCTTCGCAAGTCCTTCTTCGACTACCACAAGAAGGTCTACGAAAACCGGCCCATCTACTTTCCGCTCTCCTCCGCCAAGCGGAGCTTCGTAGCCTTCGTTTCCATCCATCGGTGGACCGACACGACTCTCAGCGATCTTCTCGCCGATCACCTCGTCCCAACCAAGCGTCGCCTCGACGGCGAGCTGGACGATCTCCGCGCGGCGCGGGCTTCGGGCACGAACAAGGGCAAGGCCGAGAAGCGCTTCACGGAAGTGCAGAAGCTCCTCGAAGAGCTCAACGACTTTATCGCGAAGGTCACGCAGATCGCCGAAAAGGGGCCGTCGCCGGTCGATGACAAGACCACGAAGCGCGAGGTCGACGCTCGATACACCATGGACCTCGACGACGGCGTAATGGTCAATAGCGGAGCGCTCTGGCCACTCCTCGAGCCGCAGTGGAAGGATCCGAAGAAGTGGTGGAAGGAGTTGGCCAATGCGCAAGGCAAGAAGGACTACGACTGGTCCCACCTCGCGGCCCGCTATTTCCCGTCTCGCGTGAAGAAGAAGTGCCACGAGGACCCGTCGCTTGCCGTGTCCCACAAGTGCTTCTGGGAGCTGCACCCGGCCAAGGCTTACGCCTGGGAGCTCCGGCTCCAGGACGAGATTCGCCCGGACTTCACCATCGACGAGCCAGGCTCGGACGCCGCGCGTGCCAAGTTCCTCGCCGACCACGCCGCGGAGGCCGCGGAGATTGACGCCAAGGAGGCGAAGAGGCGCGCAAAGAAGAATACGCCAGCGCCTGAGCAGGCAGACATAGCGTTTGAAGAGTCCGAGAGCCAAGAACAATGGCAGGATGCGGATGCCTGAGATGGCAGTAGAGGCGATGGAGGCGCTGTCGACCAGCGTGCGATGCCTTCGCACAATTCTGGAAGCAGACCTGCATCAGCAGCTGGAGCGGAGGTTTCGCCTGTCGGTGGCGGCAGACCATGCCGGGCTTGAGCACCGGGACTTGGTGCTGCGCTTGCGCTTCGAAGCGTGGGGCGCCGAACGAGCTCGAGCCCGCGGACGTGGCCAACAGACCCAGTCGGCAAGCTGCTCAGCCGAATCGGAGATCGCGTCCACCGCGCTCTTACGCCTGTTTCTCTTGCGACAGCTAGAGGCGTGCGGCATCTCGCGCCCTCCGGTACTCTCTGGTGGGTGGACGAGCCGGGGCTATCTCGAGTTCCGAGAGCACGCACCGACTCTCGCCGGCGTACACGGGCGAGACGACTACGAAGGGCTCGACTTCCTCCTCTCCCTTGTCTTTGCGGAGCTCGCCATCGACCTACCTGGCTTGTATGGGGAGACGCCCCTCGAGCGCTACTTCCTGCTCTCGGCTGCGGCCCTGCGCCAGGTGATCGGAATCTTGAATGCCCCAGAGCTCGACAGCGTTTGGCACGACGACACGAGCCTTGGGTGGGTTTACCAGTTCTGGAACGATCCTCGTCGGGAGGCGATCGACGAGCGTGTTGGCCCGAGGGGTAGGGTCGAGCCGCACGAAATCGCGTCAAAAACACAGCTGTTCACCGAACAATACATGGTGGAGTGGTTGCTCCAGAACAGCCTCGGACGCATGGCCCTCGCCATGAGACGCGCGCGTTCTACGTCGGATACGCGATCGCCAGCGCAACCGCCCAGCGGGTGGCCGATGTTCGTTGCTGATGCGGTGACTGCCTCCGCGGAAAGCCTGCCAGCATCGCTCGCCGACCTGAGGTTGCTAGACCCCGCCTGCGGCAGCGGCCACTTTCTCGCTGGTGCCTTTGACCTTCTGGTTCCGCTCTACCGAGAGGAGGCTCGAGACAGGGGCGTAGAAGTATGCAACGGCGCGATCGTGGACGCGATTCTCCGGCACAACCTTCACGGGGTGGACATCGACAGTCGCGCAGTCCAGATCACCGCGGCGGTGCTCTACTTGAAGGCGCGTCGGCTTGCTCCCAATGGCCGTATTCCCCCAATGAATTTGGTGGCGACGGAATTTGACCTAGATGGCCTGAAGGATGGTGACCCAGCCCTTAGCGCGCTCGCGGATGCGTTCCCCTCCGATGGGCCCGAGCTCGCCGATGCGGTGGCGGAACTTCGGCACGTCGGGGTCCGCGGGAGTCTCATGCGGTTCAACTCCGACCGTGCGGCTCAACCGGCGTTGCTCTCCGAACCCGCTTCCAGCCTCGAACGATTCCTCGCGTCTCGTACGCGCGCGAATGACCTAGGCGTACGATTTGACGGAGCGCAGCTCGCCGCAGGCGTCCGTTTGCGCGCGCTGCTCGTCGAGGGGCGGTACGATGTCGTCGCTTTCAACCCGCCCTATCTCGCAACGGCGAAGATTGAGCTACCTGCTGAGGTGCTTGCGGAAGCGTTCGGCGACAATACTGACCTTTTTGCCGCTTTCGTGCAGCGCTCGATCGAGCTGTGCAAGCCCGATGGGTTGATCGCGTTCGTAGCCCTATCGAACTGGATGTTCCTGAGCTCCTTTCAGGATACGAGAGAACGTCTTCTCCGCGGACAGATTCTGCTCCTCGCCGACGTCGGAAAGGGGGCGTTTCGCCGAGCGTCGAAGTTGATTCAGTCGGCGATGGTCGTCGCATCTCCGACCGCGACCCAAGGCGGTATGTCGTTGGCCGCTCGTGTTGGAAGCAGGGACGCCATTACCTCACACCAGACGGTCGACATCGCGAGGGCGCTTGCGGAGTCGTCTAACTATGTTCCCTTCGACGGTGCCGTGTTCTCGCGCATCCAAGGCGCGCCGATCTTGTTTTGGCTTGAACGTGAGTTCATGGAGCGCTACGCCGAGCTGCAGAAAATTGGCGAAGTTGCTCGGTGTGAGGGGGGCATAGCGACGACCAACAACGACAGATTCCTTCGCGCCGTTTGGGAAGTTTCTCCTGAGGTTGCGAGCCGCGCCGCAACGGGCGATCGAGACGCAGGGTTGTTGCCGTACATCAAGGGGGCCGAGGGTCGTGAGTGGATTGAGCCCTACCGATGGCTACTGCGTGCAGAGCAGGCTTCCCTGGAGCTACGCGTTCTGTTGCCGAACGTTCGTCCCCAGCGGGATCCCGACCTCGGGGTTGCGTACACCACGATCGGCAACAGGTTTGGAACCCGGATGCATGGTGTGCGCTGCGTTCGCGACGTCTCTGGTGCCTCGGTGTTCCCCCTTCGCGCCAGCGCAGAGGAGCTCGTTTGCGCACTGAATAGGACGGTCGTTCGCGAGCTTGCTTCAGCTCTGAATCCAACCATCAACTTTCAGCTTGGCGACGTTAGGCGCCTTCCGTTTGCTCCCGTTGCGGGTACAGACACAATCCTCTCGACGCTCCGGGCCTCATTCAGTCAACACGAGTGGGGGAACGAACTCTCTGTGGACTATCGTTTCGTTGGGCGGTCATCGTGGTCTGGCGCAAAACGTTGGGCGCAGACGGCGGTGGACCGTGCCGAGGGCGAGCCCTTACCAGAAATTCTGCTCGGTGAAGACGAACCCGAGCTATGGCACACCATTTCGCAGTGCCTTGGCGTTTGCCTCGGACGCCTCTCGAGCCGCGGCGGGTTTGCAACTCACCAGGAGTCGCATGTTCCTGATGGGATTCTCCTGTTGAGTCCCGCTTCTCAGACGCTCGGTCACGAGACGTGCACTCCCCTGCGGCAGGCGTGGACGGATCTTGGCGAGAGGATCTCCCCAGGCGCCGACCTCTCCTCGTATCTGCGCAAATTCTTCTTCGCTCAGCACCGTGCAATGTATGAGGGCCGTCCGATATACCTTCCGCTTTCTTCGTCAAAGCGAACCTACGTCGCCTACGTCTGCGTACATCGCTTCGAACCGGAGACTCTCTCGGTTCTCGTCGCGGAGCACCTGGGCCCGGAGCGCCGTGTGCTAGAGGGCGAGCTGGTTGACCTACGAGATGCGCGCCGCGAAGGTCGCGGCAAGGGTGCGACCGAGAAGCGATTCACGGAAGTGCAGAAGCTCCTCGAAGAGCTCAACGACTTCATCGCCAAGGTGACGGAAATCGCCGAGAGGGGACCGCCGCCGGCGGACGACAAGACCACGAAGCGCGAGGTCGACGCCCGCTACACCATGGACCTCGACGACGGCGTGATGGTCAACAGCGCCGCGCTGTGGCCGCTCCTCGAGCCGCAGTGGAAGGAGCCGAAGAAGTGGTGGAAGGAGCTGGCCAACGCGCAGGGCAAGAAGGACTACGACTGGTCCCACCTGGCGGCCCGCTATTTCCCGACCCGCGTGAAGAAGAAGTGCCACGAGGATCCGTCCCTCGCCGTGGCCCACAAGTGCTTCTGGGAGCTGCACCCGGCCAAGGCGTACGCCTGGGAGCTTCGCCTGCAAGACGAGATTCGCCAGGACTTCACCATCGACGAGCCTGGCCCTGACGCCGCCCGCGCCAAGTTCCTCGCGGACCACGCCACCGCGGCCGCCGAGCTTGTCGCCAAGGAAGCTAAGCGCCGCGCCAGGAAGAGCGCCAAGGCCGACGAAGCCGATGAAGGCGAAGGACCGCTCCTAGGCCAGGAGGAGGAGAGCGATGACGCCTGACCCTGGGGCAACCATCCGGAAATTCCGGATGGTTCGAACTGCCCGAAATTGCGGCACTTGGGTCGAAACCATGCCGCCAACTTCCGGTGGTGGGTGCACACCCACGTGCGGAGGAGACTGCGCATGCCAGGCAATTCCCGAGCCGTCTCCGATTCCGCCGGAGATCAAGGTAGCGTGAAGACCAAACTCCACGAGAACAAGGTACGGGGCCTTCGACCCAAAAGTGAGCCATGAACGGACCCGTATCGGCGGCGATGGAGCAGGAAGTTCTCGGCGAGCTACGGCGCAAAGGCATCGTGGTGTGGCTCGACAAGGATGCGTCCTACACGCAGTTCGCAGACGACCTCGCTGCAAAGCACGCACAGGGCGCGTTTCCCTTCCCGGTGCTCGGCTTCCGCGGCAGCTTTCTCGACCTCCTGTTCAAGCTCGAGGAGTTTGGCAACGGCCTCGACAACCAGCCGCTGCTCGTCCACATGCCGGGCTTCACCGAGCTTTCGATCCGTGCGACGCCGCTCCTCGAGCTGTACGAGGCAGGGGTCCGCTACCGAAAGGGCCTCGATAGCTTGATTCGCGAGACAGCCACCGCCCGGGTGGCGCCGGCCGAGGTTGACGCCTTCGTGGCCACCGGCCCCAGCCTCGAAGCCGCCGATACCTGGCTCTCCGAGGCAGTCGCGGGCGCCGCGGTGAGCGAATCCAACTTTCGCCCCATCGATCTCGCCGAGGCTCTGGCGAATCCGACCTCGTCTCATCTCACCAAGGCCGACAGCCTCGGCCCGCTCCTGGCCTACGTGCATCGGCTCACGGGCATGGACGAGGCGTGGACGCGCTACTACCCCTCCGCCCAGAGGTCGACGTTCGACGGGCTCTTGCACCAGCTCGGCGCGTGGATTCTGGCGGTGGAGTACGTGCATGATCTGCGGCGGCCGCCGCACGACCCCAACCTCTTGCCGCTGAAGTCCCTCTCGGCGCCCCTGGTGAAGGCCTGCTGCGATCTGGCGGCGCGCATTCGTCGTGACAACGCCGACGCCTACGAGCGCATCGCCAACGAGGTCGAGGAGTTCTTCAAGACCGAGCTGGCCGCGATGACGCCCGAGGACCTGGGTCAGATTGACACCTTCAAGGAAGAGGAGGTTCGCGTCCTTCGCGGCGCGGTGGAGGCGCTGCGCAGCCAGCAGTGGGCCAAAGCCAAGGAGTGGTGTGCGGCGCGCGCCGGCGACAGATCCTTCTGGATTCAGCGCGATCGCGAGCGTCGCTGGTCGTGGACGCTGGTGGAGGAAGCTGCGGAGCTCGGGGCCGCTCTCGCGCGCCATCCGCGGCCCCTCGCGGGCGCGCGCAGCGTAGACGACGCCGCGGAACGCTACGCCGCCGGAGCCTTCGAGGTGGACCGCGCGCATCGCCGCTTCGAGCAACGGCGCCTCGCGCTGCTTACGTCGACGCTCCCCGAATACTCGTCGCTCCGCGAACTGGTCACCGAGCTGCGGCAGGCGCATCGCGACTGGGCCGACGCTCTGTGCGCCGACTTCGCGACGCTGTGCACGGACGGCGGCTTCCTGCCCAGTCCCGAGCTGCGACAGCGGAATCTGTTCGAGCAGGTGGTTCACCCGCTCACGCAAGGAACAGAGAAGGGCGAGAAGGTCGCTGTATTCCTCATCGATGCCTTCCGCTACGAGATGGCCACCGAGCTCGTGGAGGAGCTGAGTGGCGCGGGCACCGTTGTCGACCTGAAGCCGCGGTTGGCGGAGCTTCCGAGCATCACTTCTGTGGGGATGAACGTGCTCGCGCCGGTGGCCAAGGGCGAGCGCCTCGCCGTCGCCGGGGCCTTCGGCGGCTTCAAAACCGGCGAGTACACCGTACGAGAGCCAGACGACCGTGCGCGCGCCATGGGCATGCGCAGCGTGGGCAAGCGCGCCCTTTCGCTGCGACTCGTCGACGTATGCGACGCCACCACCGAAAAGCTGACCTCGCAGGTGCGTGCGCACGCGCTCATCGTGGTTCATTCCAAGGAGATCGACGATGCCGGCGAAGCCAACGTGGGGCTGCCCACCTTCGAATCGACGCTACGGCAGATCAAGGCCGCCTGGCACCACCTGCAGCTCGCCGGGGTAAAGAACTTCGTGTTCACCGCCGATCACGGATTCTTGCTCCAAGACGAGACCACGAAGATACAGCCCTACGATGACAAGGCCGGCCGCAGCCGTCGCCACATTCTCGACGCGCACCCGCGGGCCGAGGACGGCATGGTGAACGTCTCGGTGTCGTCGCTGGGATACGATGGCGTCGCCGGATTCCTGCTGTTTCGCACCGATACCGCGATGTTCGCCAGTGGCAACGCCGGTGCCACCTTCGCGCACGGCGGCAACAGTCCGCAAGAGCGCGTGATTCCGGTGCTCACGGTGACCCGCAAGCGCGCCGAGCAGGGCGGCTACTCGGAGTACGCCGTGGAGGTGCAGACGCAGGACGACGTGCTCGGCTCGCACCGGCTCAAGGTTCGCCTGTGCTTTGCCAAGCAAACGACCACCAGCCTGGGATTTGCGGCCCCGCGGAAGGTCGACATCAGCCTGCGGGTGGCAGGACGCGACGACATTCGCGTCGTCTTCAAGCACGTCACCACTCCCGGCGAGCTTCGAACCGGTCGCATTCAGCTACCCGTCACCGAGGCGTGGACGGAGGTGTTCTTCGGCCTCGAGGGGCCGACCGACGATCTCGCGCGCGTGGAGATATTCCACCCCGACAGCGTAGAGCGGGTGCAGAGCGCGGTGCCCGAGCAGTGGTACTCGGTGTTGGGCACCACCGCGCTTCCCCCCAAGACGGCCAAGGCCTCGACCATCCCGCCGCCGCCGGAGGAAGAGCGAGCGCCGCGGTCCGAGGGCTGGGCCGGAGCCATCGCCGACGAGGGCGCGCGAAAGATGTTCCTGCACATCGAGAAGCACGGATCCATCACCGAGGCCGAGGCCGCGAAGCTGCTCGGTTCACCGCGCGCCTTCCGCAAGTTCTCGCTGGAGCTGGAGACTCACCTTCCGAAGTTGCCATTCCGGGTACGCATCGAGACCGCCGACGGCGGCAAACGTTATGTTCGAGAGGTAGCCGATGACTAGCCAACGCGATCGCAAACACATCTTCGAACGCCTGCGGTCGGGCGTGGTCCCCGAGCGCGGGCTCGAAGCGTTCGCTGTGGGCGTCGAGAAGCAGCGGGCCGAAATTGGGCGCCTTCTCGACCTGGCCGAAGCCGACGAGGGGGTGTTCAAGTTCCTCCGCGGCGGCTACGGCTGCGGCAAGACGTTCATGGCGCGCCTCGCAGTGCTCGACGCTCAGGCCCGAAACTTCGCCACCAGCTTCGTGGTCGTCTCCGAGAACGATCTACAGTTTCACAGGTTCGATCACGTGTACCGCAAGGTCGTGCAAGAGCTGAGCACCAGCTCCTGTCCCCGGGGCGCGCTCGGCGACATCATCGATCGCTGGATCGCCAAGGTGGAGGATGCGCTCATCGCTGGCGGTGCCGACGAGAACGCGCCCGACTTCGACGGCACCGTGCAGAAGCGCATCCAGGACGACATCACGACGCTCACAGGCGGTAAGGCGCCGGAGGACCTCGGCCGCGTGCTTCGGCACGTCTTCAAGCTGAAGCAAGCGGGCAAGGTGTCGGAGGCCGGTGCGCTCATGTCGTGGCTCGGCGGCAGCGAGAACGTCAGCGCCGCCGAGAAGAAGGCCGCGGGCATCAAGGGCGACATCACCAGCAAAGACGCCATGGCCTATCTGCGCGGCATCGTCGAGGTGGTGAAGGCTGCCGGCTACGAAGGGCTTGTCATCGTGATCGACGAGGTCGAGACCATCCTTCGCTCGCGCAGCGACGTCCGCGGCAAGTCTCTCAATGGCATTCGGCAGATTCTCGACGACGCCGACAGCTTCAAGGGCGTTCTGTGGGTCTTCACCGGAACGCCCGACTTCTTCGACACGCCGCGCGGGGTGAAGGGCCTTCAGCCGCTCCACGATCGCATCCGCTTCCACGAGGAAGGTGGCTTCGTGTCGCTTCGCCAGCCTCAGCTCGAGCTCAAGCCCTTCGACGGCGATCGCCTGAAGGACGTCGGCATGCGCCTTCGCGATCTTTATCCCATGGCCGATCCGAACATCGTCGCGCAGCGCGTGACTCAAGAAGTTATCTCCCGACGCGTAGCAGAGGTGACCAAGGGGTTTGGTGGCGACGTGAAGATTGTCCCGCGCCAGTTCCTGCGCAGCCTGGTGAACCTATTCGACACCATCGCCGAGAACCCCGAGGCCGATCTACCGGCGCTCCGCGTGGTCGCGGACCTCGACCCCACCATCGTGGAGACACGCGCTGCCGAGGGCAAGACGCCCATCGAGTACGAAGCCGAGCCCGATGATGACAAGGGATACCCCGTCACCTCGGTGGAGTTTTGACAGCCTTCGCCCGGTTCCCTCCGCGCCTCCAGGAGGCCATTGTTTCGCGTCTGGGCTGGACGTCGCTGCGTCCCGTGCAGGAGCTCGCGGGCGAGGCGATCCTCGATGGCAAGAACGCGGTGGTGCTCGCGCCCACGGCGGGGGGCAAGACCGAGGCGTCGATGTTTCCCGCCATCGCCAACATGGTGGAGCGCGACGTCGAGGGTGTGGGCGTCATCTACATCGCGCCGATCAAGGCACTGCTGAACAACCAGGAAGACCGGCTCGGCATGTACACCGAGATGGTCGGGCTCCGCCGCTTCGTCTGGCACGGCGACGTGAGCGACTCGGACAAGCGGAAGTTCATCAAGGAGCCCGCTGAGCTCCTCATGACCACGCCGGAATCGCTCGAGGTCATGCTGGTCTCGTCGAAGTCGCCGGTGCAGCGTCTCTTCAAGGACCTCCGCCTCGTGGTCATTGACGAGGTGCATGCGCTCGCCGGTACCGACCGCGGGGCGCACCTCATGTCGGTGCTCGAACGCCTCGCGCCGGCCAGCCAAAACGACGTGCAGCGGGTCGGCCTCTCTGCCACGGTGGGCAACCCCGAGCAGATTCTCACCTGGCTCAAGGGCTCGTCGAAGCGCGAGGGCGTCGTGGTCGACCCGCCCAAGAACCCGGCAAAACGCGACCTGTTCATCGGTCTCTACGACAGCATCATGTCTCTCTCCGACGAGGCCGCCGTGCGCGCCACGGCCAAGAAAAGCCTGTTCTTCTGCCAGTCGCGCGCGCTCACCGAGACAGTGGCCGAACGCATGCGCGGCCGGTCGGTCGACGTGTTCGTGCATCACAGCTCCGTCTCGCTCGACGAACGCAGGGCCGCCGAAGAGCGCTTTCAGCACGGCACAAACGCCTGCATCGTCTGCACCTCCACCCTCGAGCTTGGCATCGACGTGGGTGATCTCGACGCCGTGCTCCAGGCCAACGCGCCGTCGAGCGTCTCGTCGTTCCTCCAGCGCATGGGGCGCACCGGCCGTCGCGCGGGCACGACCGCAAATACCACTTTCCTCTGCGAAGATCCGGACACCGTCGTACAGGCCGTGGCGCTCATCGAGCTTGCGCGCGCAGGCTGGGTCGAGCGGGTGGACGACCAGCAGCGTTGCTGGCCGGTCTTGGTCCACCAGGTTCTCGCCATGACATTGCAGTTCGGCGCCGTGAGCGCGGAACGGTGCTGGGAGCAGCTCGCACGCGTGCCCGATTTTCGCGGCATTACGCGCGCCGAATTCGATGGGGTCTTGGCTCACATGAAGCAGGAGGACTACCTCTTCGAGTCCGGCGGCCTGCTCTCGATGGGCACCAAAGCCGAGAAGCGCTACGGCAAGAAGAACTTCCTCGAGCTGTATGCCGTGTTCTCTAGCCCCGTGCTCTACCGCGTCGTCACCGCGGCCAAGCGCGACGTCGGCTCCCTCGAGCAGAACTTCGTCGACCGCCTGGTCGAACAAATGAGCTCATTCCTCCTCGGCGGCCGCGCCTGGACCGTCGACCGCGTGAACCACGAGGACCGCGAGGTCGTCGTTCGCGACGCGCCCCGCGGCGTCAAGCCGTCCTGGGGCGGCTTCATTCCCCAACACCTCGGCTTCGAGCTCGCCCAACGCATCAAGGGCGTGCTCACCGAGGAAACGCGGTACCCCTACGTCGAGCCCACCGCGTTCAAACAAATCGACGAGAAGCGCGCGGACCTCGGCGCCCTGCTTCGTCGCCCCGGCGCCGCCATTCAGCTCGACGGCGTCGTGGCCAGGTGGTGGACCTTCGCCGGCGGCCGCATCAACCACACCCTGAAGTACGGCTTCGACATCCTGGAAGGCTGGAAAGTCGTCGCCGACAACTTCCAGCTCCGTATCGAGGGCGATGGCATCAACCACGAGTCGGTTCGAGCTGCCATCGGCAAGATGGCCCAGCCCGACTTCTGGACCGAAGATTCGACCCGCCGCGCGCTCGTGGCACGCTTGCCCGACTACCGGCTCTCGAAGTTTCAAGATTGCCTCCCCGAGCGCTTCGCGCTGGAAGTCATCGAGCGCTACCTGCTCGACGTGGAGGGCACCGTGAGGTGGCTGGGCACGGAGCCGCGCGCGACCCCTTGACGGCGCCGTAGGCGCGGGCGACGATGGCTGGTTGTTGCCGGGGCGGACTCGCCTCGACATCGACGTAGAGAAGGAGGGGTGGACCGATGAAGGCAATCTCTGTACGCCAACCCTGGGCGACGCTCATCGCCACGGGCAAGAAGAAGATCGAGTACCGAACGTGGAAGGTGAACTACCGCGGCGACTTGCTCATCGTCGCGAGCGCCGGTCGCTATGACGATGACTGTCGCGACCAGCACCTCGACCCCGCGGACCTCGCCTATGGTGCGACCATCTGCGTCGTGGAACTGTGGAAGATCACCGGCTCCGAAGGCGACTACCGGTGGCACGTCCGTGAACCTCGCGGCGTCGAACCGGTGCCGGTGAAGGGGTTCGCCGCGATCTATCACGTGGACGACGCACTGATTCGGCCCGTCGAGGCGGGGAGGGCGCGCAAGGCGACCACCAAGGTGCGGCGAGCTGCTGACTAGGCTTCGCGGAACGTCCGCGGCCGGAACCGAACACGCGATCGACGCTGGAGTCCGAACATGACGAATGGCCTGGTGATTGGCGACGCCCTCCGACTTCGCGTTTCTGAGGAGTGGCTGAACCAGCCATCCCAAGACGACGTTTCGCGCTGGATCGGGAACGAGCTCGACGCGCGACCGACGGCCCAGAACGGTCTGGTGACCATCGACCTGCCGCTCGCGAGGTGGGCCGAGTGGGGTATCCTCCCCGACGCGGACGCCGAGCCCGAGGTGGTCGATGCGTGGTGCTCGAACCTCCAGACCCTCGCCAGACTTCTCGGCACTTCTGCACAGCGCATTGGCATCTCCAGCGTCGGGCACGTGGGTGCGAAGGACTTCGACCTCCTCGTCTCGCTGAACGGTTCGCGGGTCGCAGCCGGAGCTGCACCCGTGGCGCAGACCGCCGAGGGGCCGGAAATGCTACTGCCACCAGCCCTTGCGGTCCTTGGGCTCGCTCAGCCCCTCTGGGGCGGTACGCGGCTTGGCCGGGAGGAGCAGCTTGCCGCCCTTGCGGCGCTGCGCGCTTACACCGCGAGGCTGGAGGCAGTGCTCGGCCAAAGCGACATGGTCTCGGTCGAGCTCGACGAGCATCTCGCCAGTTTTCGCTTCGAGCGCGTCGACCGCGCTGCGCTCGTGTGGAAGGTGGCTGGCAAAAAGGGCGACATCTACGACCTAAGCCTCGAGCGCACCAACGAGAGTGGCGAGAGTGTTCCTTTGCCGGTTGGCGACCTCCATCCGTCCGCTCCGGTCATCTCCGTATCCGGGAAGGAGCACTTGATTCTGAGCGACGACATCGACGCCGTCGCGCGCATCCAGAAGAAGTACAGGAACAAAGTCAGGAAGCAGGTGGCGTCGGCCCTCTCCGATCCGAGTGCAGTTCTTCCCAGCGGAAGAACGTTCGACGGGCTCGACCTCGGTCGATACAGCCCCCGGGTCGCCGGCTTCGTTCCGGTGGTGCGAGTCGAGCGAGCCGCCGACATTCGGTCTTCGGGCGTCGACTGGTACAAGGACGACGAAGGTGGTGCGTTCCTTCACCTGGAGATCGCCCAACCGGATGGCTCCGGCGTCACCATCGAGTTTGCGACCCCCGAAGAGAGCCAGGCGTTTCTCGACGAGGCACGGCAGAACAGCGCCGGTACGCCCATGCGCGTCAAGGAAGTGGACATCATCCCGACCAAGCCGCTCACGGACCGGATCGAGGAGAGGCTGGCCCTCCACGCAAACTACCGGCCTGACGCGGCGGATCAGCCCGTGTCGGAGCCCGACGCCGACGAGATGCCTGACCCCGGTGGCGAGGGGGCCAAAGCCAAGCCAGGCCGCCTTGCCGCTGTGATACGCGAGGTGGACGAAGCGCGGCCCCTCGCCCCGGCGGATTCTCCCATCGACGACGCCATCGTGCCCTGGCACAGGCTGGACGCGCTCCTGACGAGCGGAAGCGCGATGCTCAAGCCGCACCAGCGGCAGGGGATTGCCTGGCTATGGCATCACTACACGCGTGAACGACACGGGGTCTGCCTTGCCGATGACATGGGGCTCGGAAAGACGCTGCAGATCTCCGCCTTTCTCGCCCTTCAGCGCACCGAAGGACGAGAGGTCGACCGAAAGCGACCGACCCTCATCGTTGCGCCGGTCATCCTGCTCGAGAACTGGACCCGGGAGCTGGCCAAGTTCTTCAAGCCAGAGGTCTTCGAGTCCCTCCTCGTCCTCCGCGACCAGGCCCTGCGAAGTCGGGTCGAGCACGGTCGGCTCGATGTCTCGACGCTGCCTCACTACGACTACATCGTGACGAACTACGACACCCTTGCGCGGTATCAGCAGCAGCTCCTCAGCATCGACTACGCCACGGTGGTTCTCGACGAGGCCCAGGCCGTCAAGAACCCCGACGCGCTTCGAACCCTGGCAGCGCGCGGTTTGAAGCGCTCGTTCGCGATTTGCTCGACGGGAACCCCGGTGGAGAACCGACTCCTCGACCTTTGGACGCTCTATGAGGTGATCAGCCCTGGTGAGCCGTTTGGAAGAAGGGCCGACTTCGAGGAGACGTACGAGGCCGACGTTGGGGACGGCGTGAAAGCACTTCGGAAGGCACTGCTCTTACCATCCGCGGCATCGAGCTTGTTAAGGCGCACCAAGAAGGAGGCGCAGCCGTCGCTGCCTCCAAAGCACGACACCGTCCGTCTCGTGGCCATGACGCCGGATCAGCTCGCCACCGAGCGCATCGTGACCAGAGGAAGCGGGTCACGGAGCATTCTGGAGACCCTGCAGAGTCTCCAGAAGCTCTACCAACACCCACGGCTCTTGATGCGAGCGGAGGAGGCCGAGCGTGGCTCGCGCACGACCGACGAGATCGTTGCCGAGAGTCCGAAGCTTCAGATGTGTCTCGATATCCTGGCCGAGGTCAGGAAGGCGGGTGAGAAGGCGCTGGTGTTCACGCTCTGGACGAAGATGCAGGACTTGCTCGCGCGAGTCCTTCGCGAGCGGTTCGACCTCCCCATTGTGAGAATCATCAACGGCCAGACCAACCAGCAGCGGAAGGCGCAAGAGTATCTCGACGAGTTCGAGAAGGACCCGGGCTTCGCGGTCCTCGTGTTGAGCCCGCTAGCGGCCGGAAGTGGGCTCACCATCACCGCAGCGAACCACGTGATTCACTACGGCCGGTGGTGGAACCCAGCGAAGGAAGACCAGGCCACCGACCGTGCCTACCGAATCGGTCAAACCAAGCCCGTTCACGTCCACTTTCCCGTTCTGCACCATCCAGGCGACGTGACTGCGGGATTCGACGTTGGGCTCCACGAGCTCGTGTCCAGGAAGCGAAGCATGGCGCGGGACTTCCTCGATCCGCGGCGTGCAGACGACGTGACTCCCGAAGAACTTCAGCGGCTGGCCCAGGAGAAGTTATGAGCTCGATCTACGGCTTTCTGGAGGCTCATTCATGGGCGATACCCGTGGCACTTGTCGTCGTATTCGGAGCTGTCTTTGGATCGCTCTGGAGAAGGGCGTCGTTCATTCGTGCAACACTGCGAGGCGCGGCGACTGACCTGTCCAACTGGGACCCTCAGCAAGACCCAGAGGCAGACTCATCCGTCTGTTCCCACGTCCGTTCCCATCTGGCTGGTCCGGAGAGGGTTATGCTCAAGCGTTGGCCCGGGCCCAAGCTGCTTGTCTCGCGGGACGTTGGTGACGTTCTGCTGGAATACGCGGAGCACCAGCTTTCGGCGCTGCGCTTTGCCTTCGGCTCCACGGCAACTGGAATTGCGCTCCTGTGCACGTTCTTGCTGATTGCGCACGTGCTTGAGGACAACATCCCGCTCGCACTCGAAGCCAGTTCCAAGGCCACGGCCGGCACGAAGGAGCTCGGCACCGCGATGGCCCTGCTCGGGCAGAAGTTCACCATATCCGCCACGGGTATCGGTATCGCGGTCGCCTTCGCGATCGCTAATGCTATCGCGCGTCGGCTGGTGCTCCGCGACGCGTACCTGGCAGCGTCGAGATGCGCGTACTTGTTCTGCACGCCGGCGTCGTTCTCCGCTGCCGTTCAGCGCCTGCAGCTGGAAACCCTAGAGGCAGCGCGCTCCGCCGATGAAGAGCGCGGCCGTTCCGTCGCCGCAATGGGTCTCCAGCTCGAGGACATGCGAGCGACCCTTCAGGGAACGCGCAAAGACCTGGAGCAGCTCCGCAGCATCGAAGTAAGCGTCAAAGACATTGGCGTCGAGGTGAGTACGCAATTTCGCAAGATGTTGAAGGAAGACCTCGGCGAGCAAATCAAAGAGATTCTGCAGTCGGTGATGGTAGAGGCCAGCGACATGTCCGAGCGCCTGCGCTCGGAGCTGCTCGAGGGCTTCCAGCGCACGCTTGATACCCAGATCCCCACGATCCTGGAGAGTCTGCAGGGGATTCGACAGAGCGTCGAGAGCCAGGCGAGCTCGCCCGTCGAGCGCATGCTCGAGCAGCTCCAGGGTGTGGTATCCGGGGGGATGCGCGGCGAGTCGGCTCAGATGAGCGCGGCGCTGAAGCAGTTCGCGGAGGTCGTGCCTGCCCTTGCGACCCAGCTCCAAGAGGTTGCTCACGGCATGACGCACGATATGCAGCAACGCACTACGGAGAACGTCCGGATGAGCGAGTCGCTCACCGGCCAGGTGGCGGCGTTGCTGCAGCGGCTCGAGAGCCAACAGGCAGCCACCGAAGGCGCGATAGCCGCCATCAGCCGGGCGTCGAACGCGGGCGCGGAAGCCATGATGGCCCGGTTGGAGGCAGGCAGCGCCCAGGTCATGGGCGGGCTTCTCAAGACCTCGAGGGCGGAAATTGACGACCTGTTGGGGCGCCTGCAACAGGTGTCGAATCAGAGCGCCCAGGGCTACGGCCAGATGGAGGCGAGCATGGCGTCGGCGGCCCGGTCCATCTCCGAGGCGCGAGAAGGTCTCGAAGACGCGGCCCAGTCGATCAAACTATTCTCGAACGAGACGCGGAGCGTCGTCGTTGACGCCCGTCAGAATACGGACGCCTCGCAACGGGCCGCGACGACTTTCGAGAACGCCGCCGGTCTGCTCCGCGCGTCCGTGGAGTCGATGCGCACGGCGGTCGAGGACGGACGCTCGTACAGTGCGGAGCAGCGCGCCGTAGTGGAGGAGCACCAGAAGGTGCTGCGCGCGCTCGAAGAGCTATGGCCCACCCTCTTCGCCACGTACCTCAAGAGCTTTGACGACAAGTCGAGCGCGTTGACCAAGCACTGGACCGAGCTCATTGGGTCACTCGGAAAGATCAGCGACACCGTGGGCGGAGGACTGGCTGAAGCCGCGGAGGACCTGAAGGGCTCTGTCGACAAGCTCGCGAAGCTTCACGCAGGCAACGGCGCGCGAGCATGAGTCGCGACCAGGGTGATCATGGGTTCTCGCATTCCATGACCGATCTCATGGCCGGTGTGGCCGTGACGTTCCTCCTTCTCGCCGCGATCTTCATGATCCAGGCGGGACGCGCGAACGCAGCGGCGCAACACGAGGCGGAGCGAGCCCGGTCTGTCGTAAAAAAGACCGAGACGCGAGACATCGATGTGCGGAAGAGGCTCCGGGACCTCGGCGAAAAGATTGGACCCATCGCCAAGATCGACGACCACGATCCGTTCCTCCTCGTCGTCACATTCCAGGCCGTCCAGTGGTTCGAAACCGGGCAATGCGATCTCGTGCCGGCCGTCGTGAGGAACATCCAGGACAAGGTGGTGCCGGTCTTCAAGACCGTGTGCGCGTCGCAGGCTTCGGACATCGATAGCATTGTCCTCGAGGGGCACACCGACCCCATGCCATTCATCGACGGAAGCAAGCGGTGCGGTGCGGTGGACTTGTGCCTCACCGGCAACCCTGTCACGTGTGCCGAGACTGGCTTCCGCAACAATGTTCGCCTGAGCGCTGCTCGAGCGCAGGAGGTCTTCTTCGAAGCGCGGAAGGAGATCGAGAGCACGGACCACGAGCTGATCCGTAGCTGCCTCGACAAGTACGTGGTCGTCGCGGGACGCGGCCCCGCGGACACGCTCACTGGTGCGGACTGGAGGCAGGTCAAAGAACTGGCGCAGCTCTCTAAGGAGACACTCCAGAAGGACCGACGGGTGATTCTGAAGGTGCGCTACCGGTCGCCGCGCCTGGTCGCTGACGAGGCGCCACCGTGACCGGAACACTCGCCGCTCTTCAAGCTCGCCTTCAGGAGTCGTTGAACCTACTCACTGGCCTGGAGGCCAGCGCTGCTCGACGCGTGGAGGCCACGCGGTCCGCGCTCGACGTGCGTGCGGCCAGCCTGGCAGACCTACAAGAGCACCGAGCGGCGCAAGCTTTCGAGGAGGTACGCGCTGCGGTGCTCGAGAAGGTTGCGCACGAGCGCTTCGCCGACCTCACGCCGCGGGAGGCGCGGACCGCTGCGAAGATGATGGCCAGCTTGACGCCGGGCGCCATGTGGAAGCTGCTGTGGAATCGGTCCGAGCTCTGGCCGACGTTCGCAGAAACCATGTTTCGACAGTGGGACGTGACGCAGGCCCTCCCGACGCGTCGGGAGTACGCAGCGCTCCTGGACGGTGCCCCGGCCGAAGTATCCTTTCTGCGCGGTGACATCCCTCCGCAGAGCCTTGCCTCGCCGGCCGGCCCGCGTCTTCTCGCGCAGGCATCACTCGGCCGGTCGATCGCCGAGAGCGAGAGAAAGCTGCTCGACCGTGGATTCTCCCCGCGCTGGGGGTTCACCGCCCACTGCCTCGTCGAGGTTGCCGGTCAGTTTCTCGCGCACATGGGGCACGACGCGGTCTGGGGGGAGCTCGCCGCCCAGCCGCACCTTGCGACGGCTCTGCTGCCGCCCCCGTCGCGTGGCGATGCTCGCTGGTTCTTCGCCGGGCGTCCCTCGACAGCGCGAGGGTCGGGAATAGCGAGAGCTTCCTTCGTCGCCTTGGCGCTCCAGAACCTGAAGCGCGAGAAGCGGGGCGTGGACGACGGGCTCGCGGCCGCTCTCCTCGACTCCGAGCTCGGCGACCCTCGCATACCGCCCGAGAGCGCTGGCTGGCAGGTGGTCCGCGAGAGAAGTCCGGAGGCCTACGCGGACTTCCTCGAGCAGCTCGTTCGCGAGGACCTAACGCTGTTCTTCGAGCACGCCATGAACGAGCCCGCCCGCAGAAAGTTCTGGCTCGCCTACATCAAGAGCATCCGCCGCACCGTCTGCGTCCTCGGGCCGGAAACAGCTCGCGACCTGCGCCGGCGCCTCGCGGGGAGCAGCGCAGAGGTGCGGGCCTCCCTCGAACGAGTAAGGCAGTTTTCCACCCAGCGAGGAGTGAGTGCATTCTGCCTCTACTTTGACACCCACGTGGTCGTGGAGTTCTCCGACACGGGAAACGCCGCCTATGTCTACGCGAGGTCAGACTTCGACAAGCGCATCGAGCCCACTCTCATGGCGAACCGATTGAGAGCGCACGACGACCTAAAGACCAGTTCGCGGGTCGACCGGATTCTTCACACGAGTGGCTGGCAGGCCGGCGCCCGCGCGCTCTTGCAGAAGTACGGCGTTAGGGCGGGGTAGACCAGGCTTCGTGAGTGTCGCGGTAGTCATGCCAACCTTGCGCAGGCCAGCGGGACCCAGCACACCACGCCTTCCAGCGTTCGCACTTGCAGACTCCCATCTTGTGCGAAGCGAAGGACGGTTCCTACTCTAAGGCTCCCGTCGTCCCAAAATACCCAGACTTGCTGTCCGATTCTCGGGACAGGCCCGGGAGGAGGGGCGACTGTGACGAGGTCGTTGGAGACCCAGAGAAGCTCGCCCCAGTGCATCTGGACGTACGATTGCCCGTGGCCATGCTGAAGGATTGCCGCTGGCTTCCATAGACCGTCTGACCAGTATATCCAACCGCCAGCCCCAACCGGCGGAAGGCGCGTTGGCGACTGAGCAGCCTGGTGTCCGTAAGCGCTCGGCACCGGAACGTATTGTGGAACGGGAACGTATTGCGGAACCGGAACGTATTGTGGAACCGGAAGGTGTTGACTGGCGGGTGGTGGCACTGGATTCATCAGGTGCACTCTGGCTCCGGCGTGCATTGTCAGTGGATGCTTGCAGGTGGGACAGGTTCGCTTGAAAGCATCTCCCACACCGATGGCGACCTCGGATATGCCCAGAGTCCCAACGGCAGCCAAACCTCTTCCCAGCTGAGAGACGGCAGATGCGGTGCATCGATCGCAGTCTTGGCACGCGCCCATGGTAGTTAGCCGCGCTTTCTTGGTGGCCGAGTTAGACCGGCTAGCAGCCAGTAACCTGGAGCCGCACGGCGTCTTGGCAATGCGGTCGGGGCCGGCTGCGATCGTTCGTCGATGTACTCCATCACACTTACCTTTTCTGCCCCCATGGCGTTGTGCGAACGGTGCTTCCTTGTCGGTTGAATCTGGCTTCCACGAGAACGTGAGCGCGGCTCACGCGACCTCCACGACGAGTGCGCTGTGGTCGCTCATGCGCAGGCCGCTCGAGTCCGTCCCCTCCCACGTCGCCACCACGCGCGTCCGCTCCGCCAGCGGCATGCTCAGCGCAATGTGGTCTATCGGCGATCGAGCGAGCGAGCCCGAGGGCAGGCGATCCCACTCGGTGACGCACGCGAGGCGCGCCGCGCGCAGGCCAGCTCGAAGCAGCTCGCGCCCCTGCTTGGTGCCGTAGTCCTGCTTGCCGCCGAGCGACATGTTGAAGTCGCCCGCGACGCACAGGTGCGCGTCGGGCCTTGCGTCGTCGAGCGCGGCCCACTCCGCGGCTTGCAGCGGCGCTACGCGGTAGAACTCCGACCAGTTGGGTACGCGCGCGGCGGCGTCACGTTCCGGGCCTCGGTCCGAGTGCCAGGGCAGGACAGTGCCGTAGACCAGGAGCGGCCCGAGGGGACTGTCGACCAGCGCGGCCACCGTGCGGCATGCATCGGCCAACGGCACGCGCTCCACGATGGGATACCGCGACCAGATGGTGGTCCACTGCTCGCCAGCCCGTCGACCCGGCCGCGGCTCCGTGGAGACGTGCGCGTAGCCGGGCCCAAGATCGAGATCGTCGCTCGTCTCCGTGAGCACCCAGATGTCGCACGCGGCCTCGCGAATGCATCGAAGTCGCGCCGCGTTCTTGTCGGCACCCCGCGCATATTCCGTGTTCCACGTTCCGATTCGCACTGGCCTCCCCACTTGTTCGAATCACGCACTCGGCGTGCTCCACACCAAAGGGGCTCGTTTTGTGAGAACCCCCAATCGTGTGATCGTTACATGCGAAACCGTGGGTTGACCATCGGGAATCGTCTGGGTCGAAACGTCTCTGCTCGTATGTGGGAGACGTGGCGCCGGCGCCGCCGCGTGCCCGGACCGAAGGCGGCGCGCTAGGCCTTGGTATACGCCTGCACCGGATGCGTCGGTTGGTCCGGATGCTGGAGGCGCAGCTTGCCCTCGGAGACCATCCTTGTCAGGTGGTGGTTGCGCAAGGTGTCGGCCGAGCGGCCGGTGAGCCGGGCGAGCTCGGCCACGGTGAGGAATCGCCCGTCGCACAGCTGCAGGAGGCCCGCCTCCATCTCGGCGCCACTCATGCGCCTCTTCGCGCGGAAGGGTGCGGCCAGCCGCATGAGCTCCTCGCTATGTTGGAAGCTCGGGTCGCTATGTTGGAAGCTCGGGTCGCTATGTTGGAAGCTCGGGTCGCCATGTTGGAAGCTCGGGTCGGCCGCTGCCGGCGCGCCCATGCCTGATGCGGCCGGCGGCGGAGGCGTTTCGCCGCGGCCCGCGGCCTCAAAGCCCAGCGCCGGATCGTCCGGAGGTGGCTGGCCAGGGAAGTAGTAGTAGGTGCGCTTGTGAGCGCCGCCCGTCTCGAGGATGCCTCTCTGGACGAGCGCAGCCAGCGCGACGGTGATGTCCCGTGGGTGCGCCTCGCTCATGCTGCGCAGCCGAGCGTGCGTCACTTTCCGCTCGAGCGCCACCGTCACCATGGCGAGCTTCTGAATCTCGGACGCTGTTCGAAACTGCTCGCCGAGCAGTGCCTGGAGCCCGCTGACCGTGGTCTCCGGGAGCAAGCTCACCGTCCTTAGGGTGAACACTGTTTGCTCGTACGGCGTCGTCCGATCGGCCAGCTCCGGCGCCCGCCAGTGCTGCAACCGCCAGGACGCGTACACCTTCGAGAGCCCCGAGCCCGCTTGCTCGCCGAGCCCGACGTGTCGAAACATCGTCTGCAGTCTCCGGTTGCGGCAGTCGCTGACACCTCCTTGTACCGCAACGTCTACGGCCATGCGCATCGCTCCGGGGTTGCGGAAGCCGAACAAATCGGGTCGCTTCACCACGAGGACCGAGATGCGGCCCGAGTAGTCGGCATGAATCAGCGTGTTAACCAGCGCCTCTCGCAGCGCCTCGTGAACCGGCGTGTCGTCCACACGCGTGTCGCCTCGCAACTCGAAGGGCACCTTCAGGTCCCGCACGAGCCTGGGCATTGCCAGCTGATAGAAGTCGAACAGGTTGCCCGACCACGTGCCATCGAGGGTGACCCGATCGATCCAGCGCGCTTGCGTCTTCGCTTCAGCCCTCTCCTGAAAGTCGAGCATGAAGTGGGGGAAGTGCTCGTGAATCTCCGCGAGCTTGCCGAACATCAGGAGGCCGGCCTCCGTAACGCCCTCTTCGCCGCTTTCCCGATTGCGGCGGTAGCCTCCGATCAGCCGAAGAAACTCGGCGTCGGGTTCGCTGTTCCATGGATGGTCTGGCTTGGCCGCTCTGAAGTTCTGGCGGTACTTCGCGATGGTTTGCGCATCCAGATCCGCGAGCGAGTAGCCCACCAAAATTCGACCGTCTCGCTCGTCCTCGACCCGCTCTGCCAGCATCCGCCGAACGTCTTCGGCGGAGCAGCGGTAGTCGCCCTCGTGATTGCGACGGTAGCTCCCCTCGAGCGGATTCGAGCCGACATGCACCGGCTTTTGATGGCGGCTGGCGCGTGGGACGCGGACTTGAAGGATACGGTTCCCCTCGACGTCCAGGACCTTGACGGATTCCGACGACAAGATGTTCTCGCTCACTTGCTGCCGGTTGTTGAGCCCGTCCCAAAGCGCCTTCTGCACCCGGGGTAGATCCGGAATTCCAACAGCCTCGAGCCGGCCGCTCTCGTGCTCACGGACGCCGAGAAGGATCACGCCTCCGTCGGTGTTCGCCATCGCGGAATACGTCTCGTAGACGTTCTTGGGAACCTCTCCGCGCCCATCTCGGCCTGCGGCGAGCTTCGCCTCGAGGTCGCAGCCTTCCACCTGCTGCTCCAGCTCGCTCGCGGCGATCTTTATGTCCGACGGCATCGTGATTCTCCCCGCGGGGACATCCCCTTCGGAAAAACTTTACCCGATGTTGCGCCGAGAAGCAGCGGGTCCTTGCGCCTTCGCTGCCAATCCAGCGGCCGCCTCACCGCCCTTGCGTCGACCTCGCGAAGGCGCGAAGCTACGGGCAGCGCATGAAGCGTCGGGGGTTTGAATGAGTAGCTCGCGTTGGTTGGTGTTGGCGGCGGTTCTTGCGGTGGGCGTCGTGAGCGGTGGTTGCGGGGAGGTCGCGTCGACCGAGGTGGTGGAGCCCGATGTGCCGCGCGAGGTACGCGCGTCGACGGGCGATCCGAGCTCGGTGACGGTCACCTGGATGCCGCCCTTTCGCACGTTCGGCTTGACCGGCTACGTGGTGTACCGCGATGGGGCCGAGCAGGGGCGCGTTGCCGAACGTGGGGTACCATCGATATCGGCGCAGTGGTGGGCACGCTCGAGACGCCGGGGAAGCCCACGGCGGTCTCCGATATCGAGGGCGTGCGCCTGACGTGGTCGCCCACATCGGTGAAGGGCGTGCTGCCCGGGCGTTACACCGTGCGTGCAGTGTACGGCGCGCGGCTGGGCCCGGAGTCGTCCGAGGCGATGGGCACCACACCGCCCCCGGAGCTGGAGACCTACGAGCTCTCCCGCGACAATGGCGTCACGTGGGAGCCCACGGGCAAGGCGCCCTCATTTCTCGATCGCGACGCACCTCGGGCGCCGGTCGCGCTCGGCGCTGCGACGGTGAAGTGGGAAGATCCGCGGACCCTCATGCACGTGAGCCTGAAGAGCGCGCCGGTGGTCGGCGAAGTGCCCGCGGCGCAGTATCGCGTGCGCGCCCGTGGCAAGACGGCCATCAGCTTGCCGTCGGCACCGGTCGAGGGGCGCCGCGCCCGGGGACGCGATGGCGACCTGGTCTTTCAATGGCAACGCGCGTCCGTCGACGTCGACAGCGCCTACCGCGACGTCCCCTCTGTCACCGGCCGCGAGTGGGTCGATCGCGACGTGCGCCCCGGCAAGTTCTTCTGGCGCGCCGTGGTCACGAGCCCCTGGGCCACCGGCGTCTCGGCCGCGGCCAGCGGCGAAGCCTTCACATTCCGGGACATGAGCATTTCGGCGGACTCGTTGGCAGCGTGCGGGATTCGCAGCGATGGCCAGCTTCGATGCTGGGGCGGTGACGCGGCCAAAAACGGCATTCCCGCGGGCTCGTTCAAGGCGGTCGTCGCTGGATTTGGCCATGCTTGCGCAATTCGCACGGACGACCGCCTCGTGTGCTGGAGCAGTACGCCCCAGAGCCTTCCAGCAGGCGCACCGACGACGCCCAGCCCCGAACTGTACAAGAGCGTGGTGAGCCGCAATGCCATGATCTGCGGCCTTCTGCTGGACGGGAGCCCGCGCTGCTTCAATGAGGCCCCGTGGGAGCTGGAGCCGACGACGGAGAAGTTCAAGTCGGTCGTGCCCACGGAGAACGGGGTGTGCGGCGTACGCCTGGACGATACCCTGTTTTGTTGGGGTCGCCCTGGGGTATCTCTGCCCACGTCTTCGGGAACGTTCAAGGCGGTCGACGCGGATTCCTTCTTCGGAGGCTTCTGTGCCCTTGGCAGCGACGACAAGCTCGTGTGTTGGTACTACGGCCAGCCGACGGCCGCGCCGAGCTTGTCGTCATTCCGCTCCATTTCCGCATCGGGCCGCTGCGGCTTGCGCACCGACGGCGAGCGCGAGTGCTGGGGCCCGAACGGTTTCTCCGGCCCGACGGCGTTCAAGACCGCATTCTTCGGATTTTGGAATGGATGTGGGGTCACCCTCGACGACCGGATCTCGTGCTGGGGTCTCGGCCTGCCCGCTCTGACGAGCTCGACACCCCCGCTACCCTACCAAATGAGCGCTCGCGGGATGGCGGCTGCGCAGCTCTACCCCCGGGTCGACGGAAACTTGCCGGAGACCTGCTACCTGACCTCGACCGGCCGCGTGGTGTGTGACCTCTACATCGCCGCCGTCATGCCTCCTGCGCTATTCAAAGACACCTTTCAGTGGGTAGGGCACACCTGCGCGCTGGTCGGCGGCGAGCGCGCAGTCTGCTGGGGCGATTCCACGC
>JABFRG010000132.1 GCA_013141295.1 Polyangiaceae bacterium | reverse complement strand
GTACCCGCGGCGCCGGGGGCGGAGGAGGCGGAGCTGCAGCCTTGGCGGCATCTTCCGCGAGGAGCTGGTTGAGCTTCTTCTCCCGCGCTGCATCTTCTGCGCCCATGGCGAAGCGCGAGGCATCGAAGGTCAGCAGCGGCAGCGCGCCGCCGTTGTAGGTGGGCAGCTTGCCATCCCAATGTTCGAGAGCCCGATACTGAAGTACCGCGGGCGTGGTGGAGAGGCGAATCACCTCGTTCGCGCGCGCTTCGGAGCGAGCGCGGATGAGCAGCGCGTCGGCCTCGCCCTGGGCCTTTTGCCGCGTTGCCTCGGCCTGGCCGTGGGCCTGGGTGATGGCCTGGTCGGCTTCGGCCCGCACCTGGCGCACGCGGTTCTCGCTCTGGATGGCGTTCTGCGTGGCTTCCATGGCGCGGTTGATGGCGTCGGCTACGTTCTGCGGAAGTCGCAGGCTGCCGTTGAAGGTGAGCTGATCGATGATGATGCCGTCCTTGCCCAGGTTGTCGGCCACCCGCTTGGTCACGTCGGCGAGCATCTTCGACTTGCCCACGCCGTAGATCTCTTGCACCGGCATCTTCGAAGAGACCTCGCCGAAGGCCTCGCGCACCACGTTGCGCATGTAGCGATCGGCGAGCTCGAGCATGTCGTTCTGCCGGAAGCGGCCGTAGAGCTTGGGCGCCAGCATGGGGTCGATGTGGAACGAGAGGCCCAGATCGGCGTTGATGTTCACGCCTTCCATCGACGAAAAGTTGATGGACTCGTCCACCGTGCGGCCCTCGTGGGGGCTGGCGGTCCACACCACGTTTTGCACGCTGGTGGGAAACTGGATGATCTGCTCGGTGACCGGATTGTAGATGACCCACCCCATGACCACCGGCATATCGGAGACGCCGCGCTCGCTACCTGCAAGATGCACGCGAATGCCCACGTGACCGGCGTCGACGCGGGTAGTCGAGGTGCACCCCGCCACCAGCACCACGACCGCGAGGACCAGGAACGCGGCGATGGGCTTCAGCGAGCCGATGGGAATGCGGGGACTGGGGAAGTTGATGGCCATGAAACGCAAGCCGTAGCACCCCGCGACCACCGAGGGCAGCCCGGCGAGGTCGGGCCGGAGCTTTCTATCCGTCGTCGTGCATGCGCGCGCCGGTGGTCGCGGTGGCGGCCGCCGTGCCGCTCTCTTGCGACAGCAAGTACGCGCGCGCGTACCAGGGCGTCGCGCGTTTCACCGTCGCGCGGTACAGGGCCAGCGCGATCAACAGCGCCATGGCCGCGAGCACCGGACCGAGAAAGTAAAGGCTGGGGGTCTCACCGACCTGCGTGGTGAGGCGGCCCCGGCGAACCGGCAGCTCGGATCCCACGGCCGGCGCGCTCACCAGCGAGTCGCGAACGGTGCCGGCGCGGCCCTCGGCGTCCACCCGGTAGCCGATCACGCTGCCGTTCTTGTGATGAATCGGAACGACGCCGGTGACGCGGGCGGTCTCCGGCGTACCCAGGGCCACGTCGACGAAGGGAATCGCCACGAACGCCGAGAAGATCGCCAGGAGCGTCGCGAACACCACCGCGAAACGACCATGCGCTGCCGCCAGCTTCAGGCTGTCGTGCTCGAGCGGTACCGTCGACACCACCAGCGGGGCCTTCGCCGCGCATCGCAGCACGGGCGCGCTCGCAGCGCCCCGGTAGATGCCGCTCGCCTCCGGGTCCACGCCCTCTCCCAGCGTACCGCGCACCCACACCCGCTCGCCGTCCGCGAGTGCGGCCACGCCCCGGCGCCCCGCCACCGGGCCCACGGCGCGAAACCGCTCGACCTTCGCGAACCGGCCCGGCTCTTCCACCGAAGTGTCGCGCACGGTGGCCATGGCGCACGCCAGGAGTGAGCGGTCCGACGGCTCCACCCGCAGTCGGGTGCCGTCCTTCTGCACCAGGTAGAAGGGAAGCACCATCCGTTCGCGCGCCACCTCCACCCAATCGGTGTAGGTTCCCTTCTTCTCGCGGCGCTCCATTCCCACCTGGAACACGGTGACCTGCATCGCCGCCGATTCGCCGCGGGCGAAGGCCACGGTACCGGTCCTCACCCCGCCCGAAGGTCGTGCGTCGACCATGGCGCTCCGGAGCGCCGCGCGGCGCCGCGATAGCGCGTAGAACAGCGTGGCGGCGAAGAGCACCGTCAACGTGCCGAGCACCACCCAGGCGGCGCTCGCATCGATGCTCTCCCGTACTTCGACCATCAGCTCACGGCAGCTCGCCCAGGAAGGGACCGGCGAACTGGCCGGAGAGCTGGCGCATGACCTCGAGGTTGGTGACGAAGCGCCGGAGGGCGGCGTTGGCCGCGGGCGCGGTGGTGTCGAGCGTGGGCTTGCCGCCGGTGAGCACCAGGATCGGCGTGCCGTCGGCGTTCTTCAGGACGTTGCCGCTGCCGTCGCGCTGCACCACGTAGGCGAGCGCCAACAGCTCGTTGGCCCACTCCAGCATGCGCGCGCCGATGCCGATCTGGTGATCGACGCCGAAGACCTTCTCGGTCCCCACGGTGTGGGCCCGGTAGGTGAGGTTGGTGAGCGGGTCCACGAAGGTGTACGTGGCGTCCGCCGGCCAGCTCACCAGATCCGTGGGATGCGAAGCAATGCGTGCATCTTGCATGAAGTCGGTGGTCCAGCTGGTGGGGAAGAAGATGCTGCCCCACACCATGGCGTAGAGCTGCTCGTTGAAGCCGAAGGTGGGATTCACCAGCGAGAGCGTGCCGGGGCGCGCCGCGGCCATCGCGGCATTGTCGCGGAAGGGCGGATACACCACTTCGGCGTTGGGGGTTCCGCCGCCACCGGTGATGGCTGCCCACGGCGCATAGGTGGTGACGTCGCCGGTGAGGATGTTGGCGAAGAGCCTGCGCACCTGCGCTGGGTACACGGTGGCGAAGTTCACGTTCTTGTAGCGACCGTCGATGAAGTCCTCGCGGGAGTTGGCGATGAACGTGTCGAAGGCCTCGGAGAGGTAATAGATGGCCCAGACCTTGTCGTAGAACGATCCTACCTGCTTCTGGTAGTCGGACCACCAGTAGCCCTGGCCGTAGTCGAAGTCGTTGTGCACGAAGCGCCCGGCGCCCAGGCCCAGCTTGAAGTCGTAGGCGACGCCGGGGAAGGGCGAAGACTCCGCGCCGAAGACCGGCTTCTTCACACCTACCGGTTGCGTGGCCAGGCAATCGGGGTTCGCCGGATCGCAATAGGAGCCCGGCTCCGGCCGCACCAGGTTGCGGCCGAAGGTGTCGAAGGCCACGGTGGAGGCCAAGGAGAGGGGGCCGTAGCGACCCTCTTCGAGGAGCGCCGGGTCGGGCTTCTGCGGGTCTTCGGTCTCCAGCACCATGGCGAAGCCGAAGGTCTTGGCGATCTGCTGCAGCGTATCGAGGTAGTGGAGCTGCGTCCGCGTGGTGACGTCGTACGAGTTGAAGTTGCTCCGCCCGCGCCGGAAGTGATCGAAGATATAGCGGTTCTCGTAGGCCGACTCGATGAAGCGCGCCTGCTCGTAGGCGTCGGCGCCGGCGTCGGTGCTGAACGAGGGCACGTTGCCGGAGTCGGAGAACTCGTCGGACGAGAAGATGTATCCGCGGCGCACGCGACCGCCCGCGTCGATGGCGCGCTTGAGCACCACATCGGGGTAGTTGGGGTCGGCCACGAAGTCCTTGGTATCGCGGTAGTCCACCACGTCCATGGGCGCTTCTTTGCAGCGGATGCCGGTGGGCGAATCGCCGGCCGCCCCGCAATTGGCGATGAGCTCGTACTCCGAGGCGTAATGCGAATAGTGCAAGAACGCATAGTCGCCGCCGCCGGGCGTGGGCAGATAGGGCACCGCGAAGAGCCCCGGCTGCTCGGTGAGGCCGGTGAGCGCATAGGCCTTGCGCTTGCCTTCGCCGAAGCCGCGGGTGGTGAGCGCCTTGGCGTTCCACACGTCGACCACGCCGGCGTACGCGAAGCGCACCGCGGCCTTGTCGTATTTGCCCATGAGGAACATGTCGAGCTGGGCGTCACCCGGATAGTCCATGACGCTGGAGGTGGCGAAGCTGCCAATCTGCCCGTTGATCTCTTCCTGGGTGATGGGGTCTTGATACCGCGGGCCCACGCAGGAGGCGCCGTCGGTGTTGCCCGGGGCGCAGCGCTGGGTGACGGTGCCGTTCTTGGTGCGGAGTTGCCAGTACTCCTGCGCGTAGTTGAGCGCGTCGAAGGTGCCGGCGAAGTTGTGGCGCAGGCCCACCGAGTGGCCGAATTCGTGGGAGAATACACCCACCGAGAAGTGCTCCTTCGCCCACTGGAAGATGCTGGTGCGGTAGTCGAGCACCGCCTTGGGGTTCTTGCGGTCCGGTGCCGGGAACTTCTGCAGCAGGTTGCGCGCCAGGCCCAGCAAGTGATCCGGCTCCGGCGCTTCGCGCACGCACGAGTGACTGTGCAGGCGACCCATCTTCCGGCGCCGCTCGATGGCCCGGTGCAGGAGCGGGTTCATGGTGCGGAAGGGCGAGGCCCGGAGCACCGCGGTGGGCGAGGCTGCCTCGTCGGGCTTTTGCCCGGCCACTTGCAGCATCTCGGGGGTGAGGAGCTTGGCCTCGAGCTCGCTTCCGCCCAGGGCGCGGAGGCGCGTCGACATGGCCGGGTTGCCGGCGCCCATGTGGCCGCTGGCGGCGAGCGCATCGAGGCGCCGCTTGAAGCGCAGCTTCGGCGGGAGCCGGGACTTGGTCTTGCCGGTGGCGAGGGCGCCCATGGTGCTGGGGTCGAACGCGCCGAGCCGCGCCTGGAGCTCCTCTTTGCCCATGGCCTTGGGGGCGCTCTTGGTGGAGTTTACCCAGCTGCTCACGTCCTGGCCCTGAATGAAGGCGTCCGGCGAGATGCCGCCGTTGAGCAGCTCCACGATGTCCGTGAGGTTGTTGGCCGCGCGATCGAGCGTCGCGCCGTACTGGTTCACGCTGCCGGCGACCTTCTCGCCGGTGAGCGGATCGTCGCTGTCCATCATGATGCCCCAGGGCGCGTGCAGCTGCGGGCTATCGATGAGCGAGAACAGGTTGTAGCGCAGATCGCCGATGCGCGGCGCCACGCCCTTGCCGCAGATGGCGGGGTCGGTCTCGGGGTTCGAAGGGTTGTGGCAGAGCACGAACACGTCGGGGACCGCGTCCTTGGCGGGCACGTAGTCGTCGGCCCACGCCTCGGGCCATCCGAGCTTGGCCTCGCAACCCTGCTCGCCCACCCGGCGACACTCGGCGAGCCGCGCGGCCACCACCGAGACGCGCATGGCGTCGTTCCAGGCGCCCACCACCTTGCGGGCCCCCGCGATCAGCTCCTCCGGGAATCCCTTGTTCACGTACCAGGGAATCGTCACCACCTTGCGGGTGGCGAAGGGAATGGTGCACTTCTGGGTGAACTCGTCGCAGCGTGAGCCCGGGCCCGAGGCCTGGCACTCGTCCTCGGTGCCGTTCTGATCGTCGTCCCGGTGCGGGCTCTGGCCGCCCGGCGTGGTGCCTGCGGTGCTGCAGGCCGCGTCGGTGTGCGACTTCTCCCAGATGTTCCAGCGGGTGGCGAAGCGATGCCACTTGTCGTCCACCAGCCCGTAGCGGCGATCGTAGCCCCGTCGGTCGCTGGAGAAGTAGCCGAAGAGGTCCATCTTCTGGCCGTCGAAATCCAGCGGCTCGTAGTCGTGGTCCACCACCTTGCGGAACGACATGCGCAGCTTCACTTCGCTGGGGTCGCAGCTCTCGCGCGGCGAAGCGTCGAGGAGCCAGCAGGCGGGAAAATCGCCGAACTCCGGGTCGGAGATCATCTGCGGCTTGGCCTGGGCCTTCACCGTCACGTCGAAGTATCCGCCGTCCTTGTCGACGGTCATGCGGTCTTCGGTGTCGGCGTCGCTCACCATGAAACGGAGCGATTCCCACTTCACGCCACCGAAGAGCCCCAGCTGCGAGATGGCGTCGAGGCTGTAGGCCGAGGTGACCAGGTTCTCCGACCAGTCCACGCGGATCCAGTCGCGGGAGAACCAGGGACGGTCGAAGTCGTTCTCGACCACCACGTTGTTCTCTTCGCCGGTCGACGGGTTGTAGTCGCGCCGCTGATCGAACTGCTTGTCGATGCGGAAGGCCGCCACCACCTGGCCGTCGTTGACCTTCTTGCTCGCGCCCTTGTGGTCGGTGTCGTCGATGAGCTCGTAGGAGAGGCGCGCGACCAGCTGCTTCTCGGTGATCTCCCAGCGGATGCGCACGGTGGGCTGGGCGTCGGAGTTGGTGAACAGCTCTTCCGAGCCGGCGCCCGCAGACACGTCGACCACGGTGGTCTTCATGTAGAACTCGGGATCGTCGGCGGCATCGGTGTAGCTCTGCCCGACGAAGAACGACTTGGGGAGGCCGTTGGGCTGGGTGCGATCGATGGGGTCGCGCTCCTGGTTGCAACCGCTGGCGGCGCCGCCGAAGACCGCGCCGAACAACACCGCCGTGAACGCCATTCGCCTTACGAATCGAGCCATCGCTGCTCCCGGGCGAGGCACGTGAAGGAGGGCCGCTCGCCGCCGCCCCGTATAGCGCGCCCCGGGAAAACCTCCGCGGAAATGCGCCGCCGTCGAGCTTCGGCTGAACGCGCGTATCGCGGCGTGCGGTTTCTTACGACGACGTCAGGCTTGCGTGGACACCGTGCAGAACGCGACGCAAGATCGCCCCGGCGAGGCAACCTTGTCGCTCCCGCACGGCCGATCGCGGCCAGATCCGGGGGCCAGGCCTTGGTACGGCCTTCGCTCTCGTAACC
>JABFRG010000656.1 GCA_013141295.1 Polyangiaceae bacterium | reverse complement strand
CCCGATGCCTTCTTCCGCGATCGCACGCTCACCAACGTCTCGCTGGTGGTGACGCTGGTGGGAGCCACCGCGGGGGCGGGGCTGTGGCTCTTGTGGCCGAAGGCGCCGGCGCATGCGGGTCTCGGCCTCGGTCCGCGGTCGGCCGCGTTGCGCTTCAGCTGGGACTAAATCAGAACGCGGTGACGACCACGTCGTCGACCCACATCCTCCAGCTCTGCCCCGCCGCCACGTAGAACGCACCGAGGCAAAGGGTGAGTTGCGTTCCCAGCAGCTGGGCCTTGCTGAGCGGGCCCTTGCCGGTACCGGGGTCGAGGAGGACGCCGGGAGTGCCGTCGACGGAGAGCGTGAGCTTCCCTTCCTGGCGCTGCAGATCGACTTGAACCAGGTGCCAGGTGCTTCCCACCGGCAGCTTGGTGCCGCCGGACATGTCGTGCCCGCTGGTGGAGCCGCTGGTCTCGAGGGTGTGCCCGGTCTTCAGGTCCATGTTGAGCTGCAGATCCTTCATGCGCAGCCCGACCGCAACGACGTCGCCCGACGAGCTCTCCAGGAGCGCGCGAAACGTCAGGCGCACGTTGGCCGCCGCCGCAGCATCGGGGAGGACCACGGCGTGCGTGAGGTAGTCGATGACGTCCGAGCCGGTCGAGGTCGGTGCCACACGGAACGATTGGCTCCCCGAGAACGACCTACCGGGCGGTGCCGTGTCGTAGGAGAGAAAGCCGGTCGCGCCGCTGCGTTCCCAGGTTCCGTCGTCGAGCTTTCCCTCGAAGCCGTCGCAGAAGATCGCGCCCTGCGGGCAGAAGCTCACCGCGCCGTCGCTGCCATCGGCCACACCTGGACCTCCGTCGCCGGCGTCTTGCGCGCCGGTCGCGGCGTCGAGCCTTCCCGCGTCGATGCGGCTCTCGTCGATGGAGACCAGGCAGCCACCGAGACCGATGACCGTGGCCGCGGTGCCGAGAGCTCGAGCGTACCGACGAGGGGACATGCGCACCCGCAGCTTACTTCACCGGGCCTCGAGCGTCGACCGGCCTCCCGCGAATCACAAGCCGCGCACCGCCGTGCCCATGGTCTTGGCGAAGCTCCAGTTCTCCTTCTTGTCGAGGGAGGTCTCCCAGATGAACACGCCGCGCAGGGTGGGGTAGGTCTTCTCCACCTCCTTGAAGATGTCGCGGTACACGCCGACCGTGTTGTGCCCCAGGCCGTACTGCGAATAGGTGATGCAGCCCACGAGGATCTTCGAGGCGGGAATGCCCAGCGCCACCGTCTGGTCGACCCGCATCTTCACGTACGAGCGCAGGAAGGCCGTGTCGTTGGTCTCGGGGAAGTCGTAGAACTGGTAGCCGAACAGATCGAGGTCGGCGCCCATGGCCACCGCCCAGTCGCGGTACGCGTCTTCGTAGGGGCGCGGCGCGGCGGAGATGATGAAGCTCTTGCCATAGTGGGCCTTGAGCTCGGTGGCGACGGCCTTCATGGGGGCCACGCTCCAGCCGGATGCGCCGCTCTCCAGGTCGAAGTCGACGCCCTGAAAGCCGTACGCGTCGATGATGGGAACGAGCGAGCTGACCATCTGCGTGGCCTGCGCGGTGGTCAGGAGCCGCGTGGTGTTGTCGCTGCCGCCCCCGATGCTGAGGAGCCAGGTGGAGCCGGCGGCCTTGCTGGCCTTGATGTCGGCCTTGAGCTCGGTGGCGCCCTCGAACACCGGATTGAATGCCACCGCCCCCGAGCCCTGCGTGCCGCCGAAGGCAAAAGATGCATACTGCAGGTTGTACTGGGGGGCGTTGGCGGTGATCTCGGCCACCTTGGGGCCCTGGTACATCTGCCAGTAGCCGGCCACGATCTTCGGCGCCAGGCCCCCGGGGTCGGGCCCCGGACCGCCTTCGGCCGTGGGCTTGGGGGCCGCCGCATCGAGCGGCGCTGCGGCGTCGGCTTCTTCCGCGCCGTGGGTGGGTTGCGGCTCGTCGATGGTGGGGATCGGCGGCTCGCTGGTATCGGAGCAAGCGAGACCGGGCGCTGCGGCGAGCACCAGCGCGACCACGAGACGAGAGGAAAAGGCGTGCATGCTCCCCCTCAAGCGAAAACCGTGCCCGCGCGGAGATCCGCAGAATCCGCGTCGTGGAGCGCTTCGAGTGTCCCACCGCTGGGACACTCGCCGCACGCGCGGGACAGCTACAGATCGGCGAACGCGAACGCGGCGAGCGCGACCGGGATCGGCGTCTCGGTGCGTGGTGGGCCGAGGGCGCCGGCGCCGGTGATCTCCATGCTGAGCACGTCGGCGGTGGGGAGCCCCGGACTGGTGAACCCTCCGAACACGTAGAGCCGGCCGCCGATCACCGCGGCCGCGGCGTGGGCCCGAGGGACCGTGAGCTGCGTCGCGTTGGTAAGCGTCGGCGTGCTCGCTCCATTGGTGGTCAGGACGTCGACCTGGCGGAGCAGCTCGTTGCCCGCGTTCCTCCGCCCGCCCACCACGTAAACGGTCTTTCCCACCGCGGCCAGCGCCGATCCCGAGCGACAGAGGTCGAGCGTCAGCAGGTCGTTCCAGCGGGCGGGGCCCTCCGGCAGGTTTGCGAAGCGAATCTGCGCGTCGCAGCCGTTCGCGACGGTGAGCCCGCCGCCGAGGAACATGCCCCCGGCCACCATGGCGGCGCCGGGATTCGAGACCGGGCGCGACAACAGCGGGCCGGCGCTCCAGGCAATGTCGCCGGTGGTCGAGAGGGTGCCGATCTCCGTCGTGTCGAGGACCGCTTGGTTCTCGCGGGCGATGCCGCCGGCCACCATGACCCGGCTCTCGTGCACGGCGCACGCGTGTCCGTATCGAGGGGTGCCGAGGTTCGCGTCGACCGCCCAGGCCGGGTTCGAATCTCGCGGGAGCAGCCACTGGGTCAGCACCGGCGCGGTCGTCGTGGTCGAACCGCCGACGAGGTAGACGCGGGGGCCGGCCGCGAAGGCACATCCGTACGCCGCGGGGTTCGGGAGCGACGGGCCAGTGCGCCAGGCGATTCCGGTGGCGGTCACCCGGCCAATGTAGGTCTCCCCGGAGTAGCCGTTGGTGGCAGCCACCCCGTTGATGCCGCCGATCAGCACGACCGTGCGTTCGGCACCACCACCGCCGTCGATGGCGGCGTCCGGGAGCGCGCCCCCCTCGTCGCTGGCTGGCGCGTCCACCGCGGCGTCGATGGCGGGAGCGGTCGCGCCGGAGAAGGTGTCGCACCCACCCGTCACAAGGAAGAGGATGATGAGGCCAAGGCGAAGTCGCGGCATTCTCGCTCAGAATATCGCGCGCGCCCACACCGTAAACGACGGAGCCGCACGCGCGGGACAGCGATGGCGGCGAGTGGTACCCTCGTGGCTCCCGTGGCGAAGGACGCTCCACTCCCAGCCCTCGGCAAGACGGCCTTTCCTCGAAGCGCGGGCGACGTCGAGCCCGGGTTTCGCTTGGGACGCTACGAGATCCTCGCGCGCCTCGGCGGTGGCGGCATGGCCAACGTGTGGATCGGCCGCGCCGCCGGCGTCGGCGCCTTCGAACGTCTGCTGGCCATCAAGACCGTGCATCCGGAGCTGGCGATCGACCCGCGGAATCGCGAGATGTTCGTGCGCGAGGCGCGCATGGCGGCCACCATTCGCCACGCCAACGTGGTGGAGCTCTTCGACTTCGGCGAAGACCAGGGCGTGCTCTACCAGGTGCTCTCGCTGGTGGAAGGCGCCGACCTCGCCACGCTGTCGAAGAAGCACGGCGCGCCGCTCCCGGCCGGCATTCTTTGCACCATCGTCCAGGACGCCCTGCGCGGGCTTCACGCGGCCCACGAGTCGCGCGACGAGACCGGTCGGGTACGCGGCCTGGTGCACCGCGACATCTCGCCGCAGAACATCCTGGTGGGCCTCGACGGCGTGAGCCGGGTCTCCGACTTCGGCATCTCGAAGGCGCTGGGGCTCGACGACGAGACCACCGGCTCTCTCCGCGGCAAGTTCGGATACTTCGCGCCGGAGCGGGCGCGAAAGAGCCCGGAGGATCGCCGCTCGGACATCTTTGCGATGGGCGTGGTGCTGTGGGAAGGGCTCACCGGTCGGCGCTTGTTCCGCGGCAAGAGCGTCATGGAGCTCCTCTCGCAGGTGACCACCATGCCCATCGAGCCCGCGGACCAGGTGCTCCCCGGAGCCTCAGCGGCATTGGCGCGGGTGGCCGCGAGGGCGCTGGCTCGACCGCTCGAAGAGCGCTTCGCCACTGCCGAGGAGATGGGCGATGCCATGCGAGCCGCCGCGCGGGAAGAAGCGCTCGCGCCTTCGACCGACGAGGTGGCTCGCTTCGTCGAGGCGCTCATGGGCTCCGAGGTCCGCGAGCGCATCCAGGCAGCTTCGGCTTCGCCCGCGGCCCGCGAGGTGGCTCCGGGCGCGGGGCCAGCGCCACGGGTTCCGCCCACCGAGGGTACCGCGAGCTACGTGACCGCGGCTCCCGGGGCATCCGAGGCGATGGACGATGCGACGGTGGTGACGGCGGAGCCGGTCGCGGCGAGAACTATGCAGTATACACTGGAGATGGACCGCCCGCCGCCGTCGTCGTCCTCCGCCGACGGAACCCAGGTCCTGCTGGCTGCGCCGCTTGCATCGCCCGCACCGACGCCCCGCTGGCGTCTTCCGGCGGCGCTGGCGATCGCCGGGCTCCTGGCGTGCGTGGTGGTGCTTTCGATCGTGCGACCCTGGCGTGACGACGCTCCGGTACCGCCGCCCACCGCTTCGGCGCCCGCACCCACGCCGGAGCCCTTGCCCGCTGCGGTGACGCCACCGACCGCGGCACCCTCCGCCAGCGTCGCCGCCGTTGCATCGGCGCCCTCCGCACCCTTTCCCGTCGCTCCGGAGGCGCGGGCCTCGTCGCGGATCACGCATCGGGTGATCGCTCCGGCTGCTGCGCCCACGGCCACCGCCGGACGCGCGCCGCCCTTTCCCGACAACCCGTTTCGCAAGCACCGCTGAGCTGCTCGCACGGCTGCCCTGGTGACGGCCTGCGCGGCGTGCGAACATGCTCCCATGCAACCACCGGGCGAAGGCACCTTCGACGACTCGCAGACGCGCCCGGACGACGCGTTCACGGTACGACAGCTACGGGGCGCCGAGCTCGAGGTGACGCGCGGCCCGGATCTCGGAGCCAAACATCGCCTCACCGAGCCCATCCTCACGGTGGGCAAGGGACCCATGGCGGGCTTTCGCCTGAGCGATCAGACCGTCTCGCGAGAGCACTTCCGCCTGGAGCTGGGGCCCGACGGCCTCATCGTCCACGACGGCGGCAGCAAGAACGGAACGTGGATCGGCGGCGTGCGGGTTCACCGTGTGACCGCCACCGGCGACGTATCGATCAAGGCGGGCGCGACGGTGCTGGCGCTTCGCGTCGACGCCGGCCCTTCTGCGCTGGAGGTGACGCAGTCGCACGAATTCGGCGACGCGGTGGCCCAATCGAACGCCATGCGCCACGTGTTCGCCTACCTGCGTCGCGCGGCGCCGGCGGAGATCACCATCTTGCTGGAGGGCGAGAGCGGCGTGGGCAAAGAGGTGCTGGCGCGGGCCATCCATCTGCACTCCGCGCGCGCGGGCAAGGCGTTCGTGCCGGTGGACTGCGGCGCCATTCCCCAGAACCTCATCGAGAGCGAGCTGTTCGGTCACGAAAAGGGCGCGTTCACCGGGGCTTCGCAAGCGCGCATCGGGCTCTTCGAGCAGGCCGACGGCGGCACCTTGTTTCTCGACGAGCTGGGCGAGCTCCCCATCGACATGCAACCCAAGCTCTTGCGGGTGCTCGAGCAGCGCGAGGTGCGCCCGGTGGGGAGCACGCGCGCGCGGCCCATCGACGTGCGCGTCATCGCCGCCACCAACCGCAACCTCGCCGATCGGGTGAAGGAAGGGCAGTTTCGCGAGGATCTGTTCTATCGCGTGGCGGTGGCGCGGGTGCGGGTGCCGGCCCTGCGCGAACGACTGGAGGACGTGCCGCTCCTCGCTACGCGCTTTCTTCGAGAGCTCACCGGCGATCCGCGGGTGGAGCTCCCGCCGGACCTCTCGGCCATGCTCTCGGCGTATGCGTGGCCCGGCAACGTGCGCGAGCTTCGCAACACGGTTGCGCGTTTCGCGCTGCTCGATGCCACCGAGCGCAGCGAGCTCTTCGACGCCACCGGTACCTTGCGTCGCGACGCCCTGGCCGCCACCCAGGAAGACCTCTCCGGCATGCCCTTTCACGAGGCTCGGAAGATCGTCATCGAGCGACTGGAGACGACGTACTTCCCCGCCGTGCTCGAACGCGCGGGCGGCGTCGTCAGCCACGCCGCTGAGCTCGCCGGCATGGCGCGCTCCTCGTTCTACCGCATGCTGGAAAGGCGCCAGAACCGCGCCGAGGACGAAGATCCTTAGCGCGGTCAGTCGCCGCCGGTGAGGCAGTGCTCGTAGGGATCGAACGGCGAGGTCGTGCCGCGGCGCAACTGGCAATACGTGGGGAGCCATCCGCTGGCTTGCGCGGTGTTCGCTTGCTCGAAGCGTCGAACGAGGACGCTGTACGGCGACTTCGAGTTGGCCAGCGGGAACCGCGCGAGGACGTTGCCGATGCTCACGTAGCTTCCGTCGCCGGCCCAGCTCGCCGTGACCTCCCGCACCAGGCCCGGACCCGCGGGAATCGTTCCGCTCATGGTCGAGACGTCGACGTAGTGGTGATTGGCGCCGAGGACGATGAGCGTGCCGACGCTGCCGTCGCTGGAGAACCAGCTGCCGACCACGGACTCGGCGATGGGAGCGGCGGGTGGCGTGAACC
>JABFRG010000195.1 GCA_013141295.1 Polyangiaceae bacterium | reverse complement strand
ATCTTTGGGAGGAGGTCTACGGAAATCCCATCGAGCTCATCGCGCGGCTGGGGCAATCGCGGCTCGAGGCCCTGGCGGCCGACGATGCGTTCGTGAACCATCTGAACCGCGCCCACGCGAGCCTCACCGAGTACATGTCGGAGAAGGGCTGGTTTCTCAAGTCGTTCCCCACCAAGGAAGGGGCCAAGATCGCCTACTTCTCCATGGAGTACGGGCTCCACGAGTCGCTGCCCATCTACTCGGGGGGGCTCGGCGTGCTCGCCGGCGATCACCTGAAGACCGCGAGCGACATCGGCCTCCCGCTGGTGGGCATCGGCCTCGCCTACGCCGAGGGCTACTTCCGCCAGCACCTCTCGGAGGATGGCTGGCAGCTCGAGCACTACCCGCTCAACGACTGGCATCGCCTACCCGTGCAGCCGGTGTGGAACCCCGCGAACCCCAAGGAGCGGCTCCTCATCCACGTGCGCTACCCGCACGGCATGGTCGACGCGCAGCTGTGGAAGGTGCAGGTGGGCCGCGTCCCGCTCTACCTCCTCGACACCAACCTGGAGCAGAACGCGCCCAGCGATCGTTCCATCACCGGCCCCCTGTACGGCGGTGATCAGGAGTTCCGCATCCGCCAAGAAGTGATGCTCGGCATCGGCGGCATCCACGCGCTGGAGGCCCTGGGCATCTCCGCCACCGTGTGCCACATGAACGAAGGGCACTCGGCGTTCATGGCCCTCGAGCGCATCCGCCGGGTCATGGAGTCGAAGAAGGTCTCGTTCCAGGTGGCGCGCGAAGCCTGTTCCGCCGGCAACGTCTTCACCACCCACACGCCGGTGCCCGCCGGCAACGATGCCTTCCACCCGGACAACGTCCGGCGGTTCCTGGGTGTGTACCGCGAGCCCCTCGGCCTCTCGGACCAGGAATTTTTGGCCCTCGGGCGGCAGAACGGCGCCGGCGATCCCACGCCGTTCTCGATGCCCATTCTCGCCATGCGCACCGCCGATCGCTACAACGGCGTGAGCGCCCTGCACGGCGACGTCTCCCGGAAGATGTGGCGCGATCTTTGGCCCGACATGCCCACCTCCGAGGTGCCCATCGGGTCCGTCACCAACGGCGTGCACATCCCGTCGTGGGTCTCCGACGACATGAGTGCACTCTACACGCGCTATCTGGGCGCCGAGTGGCGGGAGCGCACCGACGACGTGGCGCTCTGGGCCCGCGTCAACGACATCCCCGACGCCGAGCTGTGGTCGACCCACGGGCATCGCCGGCATCGCCTGGTTGCCCTGTGCCGCAAGCGTCTCCGCCTCGCGGCCGAGCGACGCGGCGCCAACAAGGCGGAGCTCGCTTCCGCCGACGAGGCCCTCGACCCGCGCGCGCTCACCATCGGCTTTGCCCGCCGTTTCGCCACCTACAAGCGGGCGACCCTGCTCTTCTCCGACCTCGAGCGGGTGAAGAAGCTCTTGGGGGATCCCGAGCGACCGGTGCAGCTGGTGTTCGCCGGCAAGGCGCACCCGCAGGACAAGGGCGGCAAGGAGCTCATCCGGGCCATCGTGCGCCTGGGCCGTGAGGCCGATTTCCGCGGCAAGGTGGTGTTCATCGAGAACTACGACATGCGCGTGGCCCGGGCCCTCGTGTCCGGCGTCGACGTGTGGCTCAACACCCCCCGGCGTCCCCACGAGGCCAGCGGAACCAGCGGCATGAAGGCCGCCGCCAACGGCGCCCTCAACCTGAGCATCCTCGACGGCTGGTGGGCCGAAGCCTGGGCCAAGTTCGGCTGGCCCGTGGGCTGGGCCATCGGCAACGGCGAGGACGCGGTGGACGACGCCGGCGATCGTATGGAGGCCGAGGCGCTCTACGACATCCTCGAGCGCGAGGTGGTGCCGCTCTTCTTCGACCGCAGCGAGGATCGGCTGCCCCGCGGATGGGTGCAGAAGATGAAGGCGACCATCGCCCACTGCGTGCCGGAGTTCAACACCGCGCGCATGGTGAAGGAGTACACCGGTCGCTTCTACGTGCCGTCCATCGAGAAGACCGGCGACATGCTGCGTAGCGATCTGGCCGGCGCCAAGGATCTTGCGGCCTGGAAGGATCGGGTCGGTGCCTCCTGGAAGGACGTTTCGATCCACGACGTGAAGGTCGACCACACCGAGCTGGTGGTGGGCGAGGCCATGCGCGTCCACGCCGAGGTGTCGCTCGGGGCCATCACGCCGGACGACGTCATCGTCGAGGTCTACCACGGCCCCACCGCGGGCTCGTACGACCTGGCCGAAGGCACCGCCACCCCCATGAAGCTTCACGCGTCGCGCGACGGCGTGCACAGCTTCGTGGGCGAAGTGCCCACCAAGGAGAGCGGCACCCACGCCTTCGCGGTGCGGGTCATCCCGTACCGGCAGACCCAGAGCCACAAGTTCGAGACCGGCCTGATTCGCTGGGCATAGCTAGAACTATCCGACCCTCGGGTCGCACCTGCTACAATCCAGGTTCGACCCGTGGTGGCCACAAGCGACATCGACATCATCCTGGACGACGGCGCGAATCGTGTAGCGATCGCGCACGACGTGTTCGTCCAGGTGCGCTATGGCGAGCAAACGGAGACGGCGCTGGACCTGATGATGGCCACGTTCCGGGCGCGAAAGCAGCAGGGCCAAAAAGTGTATTTTGCACTTTTCGTGGTAGAGGACGGCGCGCCCACCGCGACGCCCGCCGTGCGCAAACGGCAGACACAGGTCATCGGCGAGGTACTGGCCAGTGGCCGCGTGCACGTTGCCGCGGTCCTCGAGGGGGAAGGCATCATGGCCGACCTGAAGCGCATCGCGCTGCGGGCGCTCGCCGACTCGCGCGTCAGCATCCACCAGAACGTCCCCGACGCCATCCGCGCACTGGGCAAGATCCCCGGCGCGCCGCCGGCGTCGCTCCTCGGCGCCGTCGTGGAGGCCGCGCGGGATCGCACCCGGGGCTCCCGCTCGCGAATGCGAACCCCATGACGCGCGGATACATCGACCTCCACTGCCACTGGATTGCGGGTATCGACGACGGGGCCCGGTCCGTCGAGGAGAGCTTGCGCATGCTGTCGCAGCTCCACGCGGTGGGCTTCTCCACGGTCATCGCCACCCCACACATGCGGCCGGGCATGTTCGACAACGACGCCGCGGCCCTCCGCGCCGCCTACGACGCCATGGCTCCGCACCTGGGCGCAGCTTCGGGTATGCCCTCGGTGGGCCTGGCGAGCGAGCACTTCTTCGACGGCGTGGTCTTCGAACGCATGATGCGCGGCGACGTTCTGCCCTACCCGGGTGCGCCGGACGTAGCGCCGAAGAAGAAGCGAAGCGTGCTGGTGGAGCTCCCCACCCAGGCGTTTCCGGTCCAGCTCGCGGCACGCATGTTCGACCTCCAGCGGGCGGGGCTCCGGCCGGTGCTGGCCCATCCGGAGCGCTACCGTCCGGTGTGGAGCGACGATTCCTGCCTCGATCCGCTGCTGGACGCCGGCGTGGTGTTGCTCCTGGACGTCTGTGCGGTCGTGGGCAAGTACGGCCGGGCGGCCCAGAAAGCCGCTGAGAAGCTCCTCGAAGAGGAGGCCTACGAGGCGGCCTGCTCGGACGCCCATCGACCCGAGGACGCCGACGTCTGCGCCAGCGCTTTCGAGCGCCTGGAGCGCCTGGTGGGCAAGGACGAGCGGCATCGACTCCTGGCAGAGGGCCCCGCCGGCATCCTCCGGGGCGCCTGACGCCCACACCGTGAATGCGGGGGCCCCCCGCAGAAACAGTCTAGACGAGCAAAATCCGCTCACCGGGTGGCCGGGGGCGTGTAAAGAATTGGCGCGCGGAGCGGGCGCGCCTGCGAGGAGAAGCGAAGTGAAGGAACGGATCAGTGTCATTGGGCTCGGCTACGTGGGGCTCCCGGTCGCGCTCGCCTTTGCCCGGAAGTTCGAGACCGTCGGCTTCGACATCCACGAGGAGAAGGTGGCGGAGCTCCGGCGCGGCCACGACCGCAACCGCGAAGTCCCGGAGGCGGTGCTCAAGGGCACCACCCTCAAGATGACCTCGGACCCCAAGGACCTCGCCGGCACCACCCTCTTCGTCATCGCCGTCCCCACGCCGGTGGACCAGAACAACGTGCCGGACCTCACGCCGGTGGTGAAGGCCTCGGAGTTCGTCGGCAAGGTGCTCACCAAGGGCGCCGTCGTCGTGTACGAGTCCACGGTGTACCCGGGCGTGACCGAGGACATCTGCGGACCCATTCTCGCCAAGGTCTCCGGGCTCCAGGCGGGCGTCGACTTCAAGCTGGGTTACTCGCCGGAGCGCATCAATCCCGGCGACACCGAGCACACCCTCGAGAAGATCACGAAGGTGGTCTCCGGGGAGGACGCGGAGACCCTCGATCGCGTCGCCAATGCCTACGGTGCCATCATCGACGCCGGGGTCCACCGGGCGCCCTCCATCAAGGTGGCCGAGGCCGCCAAGGTCATCGAGAACACCCAGCGGGACCTCAACATCGCGCTCATGAACGAGCTGGCGCTCATCTTCGACCGCCTGGGCATTCGCACCGCCGACGTCCTGGCGGCCGCCGCCACCAAGTGGAACTTCCTCAAGTTCCGGCCGGGCCTGGTGGGCGGGCACTGCATCGGCGTGGACCCGTACTACCTCACCACCAAGGCGCAGGAGCTCGGCTACCAGCCGGAGGTCATCCTGGCCGGCCGCCGCATCAACAACAACGTCGCCGTCTTCATCGCCCAGAAGCTGGTGAAGATGCTCATCGACGCGGATATCCCGGTGAAGGGCGCCAAGGTCGGCATCCTGGGCCTGACGTTCAAGGAAGACTGCAACGATCTCCGCAACAGCAAGGTGCCGGGCATCCTCACCGAGCTCCGACAGTTCGGCATCGAGGCGAAGATCCACGATCCCCTGGCCAACGGGCCCGAGGCGGTCCACGAGTACGGCCTCAAGCTCTCGCCCATGGATGAGCTGCGCGGCCTCGACGCCCTGGTGCTGGCCGTGAGCCATGCCGAGTTCCTGGCGCTCGGCCCGCAGAAGCTGGCCACTGCGGTGCGTGACGGCGGCGTCTTCATCGACGTGAAGAGCGCTTTCGAGCCCGCCAGCATCGAGGGCGATCGCGGCATTCGCTACTGGAGCCTATGAAAATGCGCCTCACGGGCCCATCCGGCGCCATCGGGTACCCCGCAGGACGACCCGCCCGAAGCGTGCTATAGCGGCGTCATTCCTGTGGAATCTTCTGCTTCGCAACTTGGCTTCTTCCGGAAAAACCGAGTAAAGCTCGCGGTTTCCGCCATCATCACCGCCTGTCTCCTCTACGCCCTGTGGAAGGAGGACATGTCGCTGGTGCCCCGGCGCGAGGCCTTCTCCACGGTCAAGTGGTGGGCGGTGCCGTTCTACCCGGTGACGCTCGTGGTCCTGCACTACTTCCGTGCGGTCCGCTGGCGCTTCCTCCTCCGGAGCTTCGCGGATCTTCCGCGCCGGCGCATCCTGGCCGTGTCGTGGATCGGGTTCGCGGCGATTCTCATCCTGCCGCTTCGCATCGGCGAGTTCGTGCGGCCGTACATGATCCGCGACAAGGGCAAGCTGTCCATGTCCGCGGCCACCGGCACCATCGTCGCCGAGCGCATCGTCGACGGGCTCTTCGTGAGCGGCGTGCTGGCAGCGGCGCTCTTGTGGGTCCCCACGCTGCACCCGCTGCCGGAGAAGGTCGTGGGACTGCCGAGCGTGTCCGTCTCCACGGTGCGCGCCAGCGGCTTCATCGTCCTCTACGTGTTCCTCATCGCCTTCGCCACCATCGCCGTCTATTACTTCGCGCGATCATGGGCCCGGCGGGCAACCTTGTTCGTGTTCGGTCTTGTTTCCAAGAAACTTGCCGAGAAGCTCGCAGATACCGCCAGTAAGCTCGCGGACGGGCTCGGGTTTTTGGGGCGCCCGCGGGACGCCCTGCCGTTCCTCTTCGAGACCTGCATGTACTGGGGGCTCAACGCCTTCGGCATGTGGATCCTCGCCTGGGCCTGTGGCGTGGAGCACGCCGACGGGACGCCCATCCATTTCGCCGAGGCTTGCGCCCTCATGGGCATGCTGGGGGCCACCATCCTGATTCCCGGACCGCCCGGCCTGCTGGGGCTCTTCCATGTGGGCATCTACTGCGGCATGACCTTCTACTTCAGCCCGAAGGTCATCGAGGGACCCGGGTCGGTCTACGTGTTCCTGCTCTACGTCATCCAGCTCGTGTGGACCCTCGCCTGCGCCGGATACTTCCTCCGCGACCCGAAGGCCCGCGAGGAGCTGCGCGAGGCGGAGCACGACGTCGAAGTGGCTGCCGCAGACCCGGAAGCCGCCAAGACCGCCGAGGCCCCGTAAAGTTGCCCGTCGTCGCATTCGCCCCGTAAGACGGACGAATGCGGCGTCCCCTCGCGATTCTCAGCCTCCTTGCGGTGATGTTCGGCACGCAAGGCGGCGGCGCCTCCGCCAAGGCGACCTACGAGTCGGCCTACGGGTTCGATCGCACCTGGAACGCAGCGATGCGCCTGGTGCGGGTCGACATGGGCATGAAGATCACCGAGCGCGACGAAGCTTCCGGCTACCTGCTCTTCGAGTACAAGTCGCCCGAGAGCGGCGGCAAGGCTTCCAGCGGGTCCATGGAGTTCCTCCGTCGCGATCAGCAGGTGAACGTGGTCGTGCAGCTGCCGGAGATGCCGCAGTATCACGAGCAGGTGATGATCGACCGCCTCGCTCGGAAGATGCGCGTCGAGTACGGCGAGGCCCCGAAAGCCCCGCCGGCGCCGAAGCCGCAGCCGAAGGA